>CAILBF010000158.1 GCA_903832395.1 uncultured Actinomycetes bacterium
ACCGCCGAGAGTTTTAGATATCAGCAACGCTTCGAAAATCTGGTCACTACCATGATGATGAAAAAGATCCTTCAACTCGTTAATAGCTTCTCCGACATCGCCATGTCGGTAGAGAGATGTACGAAAATCAATAAATGCCGGCCGTAAAATTTCGGGTCCACGTGTGGCAAGGCCTGCTAACGATTCAGTCAGCGAAAGTCCAGATTGAATGCCAGACATTAAATGGTCAATCACTTCTGGCCACGCGGCAACGAGGGCCGATTCATTATGTAGATTATTACGGCGCAAAGTTATATAGGAAATCCCCACTACAAGAGTGCCGAAAGCTAGTGCAATCGAAACAGCACCAGTTGCCAGAAAAATGAGTGCGATAGTAACTGCACCGAACGCTGCGCTACGGAGCTTGATTTTCATTGCCGCCACCATGTGCTCAGAGGCGCACCAATTGCCGTGAATTTATCGGAGTGCGGAAGCGTGCCAATTCCACGGTCATAATCATTACCGTTCCAGATCCATAAAGTTTCAATCTCGGCGCGATCATTTTCATATCTGCCGGTCAAAGCAGAGATCTCTTTGACGCGGCGCATTCCGTGCTGATCCAGAGAGACATGAACGATTAAGTCAAAGGCCGATGCCACGGTAGGTGCGATGAATTTATGGGAGATATTCTCACCGGCTAATAACGGCAATGTTTGTAGTTTAATAATTGCATCTCGCGGAGAATTTGCGTGCAGTGTGCCCATGCCCGGAAGCCCCGAGTTCAGTGCGATTAATAGATCTAACGCCTCAGCTTCTCGAACTTCACCGACAATGATGCGAGATGGTCGCATGCGAAGAGATTCTTTAATAAGTCGCCGTAGTGGAATCTCCCCTTCACCTTGAAGATTGGCGCTCCGAGTTTGGAGGGCAACAACATCAGGCAAGGCTGGACTTAGTTCAAATACCTCCTCTATCGTGAGTACGCGTTCAGTACGTGGAATCGCTCCAGCTAAAGCATTGAGCATTGTAGTTTTTCCAGATTGAGTACCTCCGCTAACTAAAATATTTAATCCAGCACGCACCGAGTTTTTTAACGCCGTTGCCATAAATGTCGTCATAACGCCAAGTTCAACTAACTCATTGATTCCTAAATTGCGCATCAGATGCTTACGGATATTGACTGCCCAATGTTGAGCCGTAATTTCAGGGATTGCTACGTGCAGGCGTGAGCCATCGGGTAGACGAGCATCCACAAATGGATGTGAAAGATCCAATCTGCGGCCACTCCACATTAGTGCGCGCTCAACAATATTGCGCACGTCATCACTGGTTAGCAGCAGATTGGTCAACTCACTTTTTCCCGAGCGTGCAATAAAGATTCTCTCAGGAGAGTTAATCCAAATCTCTTCAATAGTTGGGTCATTCATAAAAGGGGCAATTGCACCGAAAGTTATATCTATGTCTAGGTCCATGTGGAAAACCTAAGTGCGCCACTGACATAATCGTAGGGAGTCAATTAATGCGTGGATAAAGCTGCTGTATCTAATCTATTCAAGAGATCGAGGCCACTCTCGCCACACAGTGAAGTAACCATAGAGAGTGAAATGTGTAGCGTGTTATTGAGGCAAAGCGAAGGAGCAGAATCAAGGCGAGAGATCAATTGCCGCGCGGCTACCTCCCCATCAGTAATTAGGATGAGGCATTCGTTTATTCCGGTGCGACCAATGCAGTCCTCGGTCCGAGTAAGGGATTGAAGTTCACATGAAAAGTGCAAGACATCTTCAGCACCGATAGTAGAACCAGCAGTCCCCATGGGGTTTTTCTCAAAGCTAATTTTAATTACGCTAAAACTCAATGTGGTTCGTGCAGAGAGAGCCACCTGCCGTCTAAGTTGTTCATAAAAAAATGGAGGGGCCGCAAAATGTGTCTGCGAATCATGTATTCCATCGTGAGAGAAAAGCGGGCTCTGCTCGCCCAAATGAGTTAATCTCATCTCCATGGCACAAGATCCTTCCAAAGCAGCCAAAGCCCGCGCAGTAGTGGCATCCCTATTACTTGTTGAATCAGTTGTAATTGCCGCCCTTGGTGTGTGGTTACTTATTCTGACTTTCAATGCGACAACTTTTGAGTTTCTGCCATTGCTTGGTGTTCTACTTTTTGTTGCCCTTGGAAGCGGTGGCTTAGCGATTTCAGCAGTGGGATATCGCCGCGGTAAATACTTTGGTAGAGCACCTTCAGTGCTTGCAAATCTAATTGCACTCGGAGTTGTCTCCTACCAAATCCAGGCAGGACTCTGGATAGTTGCAATTCCATTGGCCGCACTTGCTGCATCCACTTTGGCGGCAACCCTTCGCGCGATTCCTGAGTAAATTATCTGAGCTCTTTTAGGGCTCATGGTTGGCAATGTGGCCTATCTCGCGCTGTGAGGCCCGTTTTCGAGTTTATCCATGCGGGTACTGCCGATAGGCTTGGCCTAATTCACGCCATAAAGGAGTTCGCCAGTGTCGGCACAAGATTTTGGTGCAAATGATTGGCTCGTCGATGAGATGTACGAGCATTATTTAGCAGACCCATCATCTGTTGACCCCGCGTGGGTTGAGTACTTCAAAACAAATAAGCCAGGTATTCCTGCAGCTTCACCTTCCACAACTCAATCCTCTCAACCGGTTTCTAAAGGTGTTCCGCCGGTTCCTAAGGCGCAAAAACAAGCTCCTGTTCTCACTCCTCAAGTTGTGTCCGAGCCAATAGCAAAGATTGCTGTGTCCGAGGTTCCAGCACAAGTTGTGCCGCCTGCTCCAGTCCAACAGCCAATCGTTAAAGACATTGCATCATTACAACCGACACCTGCAGATCCAATTGTTAAGCCAGTCCCAGTTTTAGTAACACCTAGTGCCTCAACTCTTGAACCAATTCGCGGTGTATCTGCCCGCGTAGTTCAAAGTATGGAAGCTTCGCTTTCCGTCCCAACTGCAACATCGGTGCGTGCGGTTGCCGCAAAATTGATGATTGATAATCGCATTGTGATTAATAATCACCTTAAGCGCGCACGTGGTGGAAAAGTTTCATTTACCCACATCATTGCCTATGCCATGATCAAGGCTGTTCGTGCGATGCCTGAGATGAATGCATTTTTTGGTGAATTAGATGGCAAACCCGCAGTTGGCCATCCTGAACACATCAACTTAGGTATTGCTATTGATTTAGCTAAAGCCGATGGGTCACGCCAGTTATTGGTGCCATCGGTTAAGGGTTGCGAAGGAATGGATTTCGCACAGTTCTGGGGTGCCTATGAGGCGATTATCAAAAAAGCGCGCGGAGGATCTTTAACCGTTGACGATTTCGCTGGGACCACATTGTCTATTACGAACCCAGGCACAATCGGCACGGTTCACTCGGTTCCGCGATTAGTGCAAGGTCAGGGCTTAATTCTTGGCGTTGGCGCACTGGACTATCCGGCTGAATTCCATGGAACAAGTGCCGAAACTCTTGCCCGAATGGCCATCAGCAAAGTCGTCACACTTACAAGTACGTACGATCATCGAGTTATTCAAGGCGCACAGTCGGGTGATTTCCTACGTCGCATGAACGAATATTTATTGGGTGCTGAAAACTTTTATGATGAAATTTTTGCTGCTCTCCGTATTCCATACGAACCGATTCGCTGGGCTAAAGATTTTGAGTTCAGCAAAGATGAGCAGATTAATAAGACTGCGCGTATTCAACAGTTGATTCACGCTTATCGCACTTTTGGACACTTAATGGCCGATGTTGATCCACTGGAATATAAGCAACGTTCTCACCCAGATTTAGATGTGGTGACGCATGGCTTAACACTGTGGGATCTCGATCGTGAATTTGCAACTGGTGGTTTTGGTGGGGCAACGTTCATGCCACTTCGAAAGATTCTAGGAATCTTGCGAGATTCATATTGCCGCACAGTTGGTGTGGAATATATGTACATTGAAGATCCGAAAGAGCGTGAGTGGATTCAAACCCATGTTGAAATTGGCGCACAGAAACTGGCACCTCAAGAAAACCTACGCATCCTGCATAAACTAAATGGCGCCGAAGCTTTTGAAACCTTCTTGCAGACTAAGTTTGTTGGTCAAAAGCGCTTCTCACTCGAAGGCGGCGAATCGGTTATTCCATTACTGGATGCCGTTCTTTCTAGTGCCGCCGACCAAGGTTTAGATGAAGTCTGTATAGGTATGCCACACCGCGGACGCTTAAATGTTCTGGCAAATATCGCTGGTAAGTCACATGGTCAGATTTTCCAAGAGTTCCAAGGACATTATGCTGAAAATCAAGTTCAAGGTTCAGGCGATGTTAAATACCATTTAGGTACTGAGGGTATTTTCACATCATTCGCAGGGGCAACGACCAAGATTTACTTAGCGGCTAATCCTTCACACCTTGAGGCAGTTAACCCAGTTCTAGAGGGAATTGTTCGCGCCAAGCAAGACAAGCTCAATATTAAGCATGCCTATTCGATACTTCCCGTATTGCTGCATGGTGATGCTGCATTTGCGGGTCAAGGTGTAAACGCTGAAGTACTACAGATGTCGCAGTTAGCTGGCTACCGCACGGGTGGAACGATTCATATCGTTGTTAATAACCAAGTTGGCTTTACGACGGCGCCGCAAGCATCGCGCACGTCCACGTATTCAACCGACTTTGCCAAAATTATCCAGGCTCCCGTTTTCCACGTTAATGGCGATGATCCAGAAGCGTGCGTGCGTATTGCACGCTTAGCTTTTGAATATCGCCAGGAGTTTAATAAAGATGTTGTCATTGACATGGTTTGCTACCGTCGACGTGGTCATAATGAGGGCGATGAGCCAAGTTTCACTCAGCCAATTATGTACAAGATGATTGATGCCAAGCGTTCAACGCGTACTTTGTATATTGAAGCACTAATTGGTCGCGGAGATATTTCACAAGAGCAGGCCGAAGAAGTTGCACGCGATTATCAGAACCAGTTAGAGGCCGTGTATGCCGCCGTAAATAATCTGCACACCGAAACCGATCCCAACTTTAAAGCTCCAGTTGCACCAGAGGCGCACGAGATTATTACCTCAATTAGTGAAAACCTTGTCCGTGAAATTGCTGCAACCCAGTCGGCAATTCCTGAGGGCTTTAAAGTTCACCCTAAGTTATTGCCTCAGTTAGCCAAGCGCGTTGAATCACTCAATGATTCATCGATTGACTGGTCCACTGGAGAGATGCTTGCTTTCGGCTCACTTCTTAAAGAAGATGTACCGATTCGCCTTGCCGGTCAAGATGCTCGCCGTGGAACGTTTAGTAATCGTCACGCGGTCATTATTGATAAAGAAAACGGTAATGAATGGACCCCTCTTCGCGCACTCAATAGCGATGAGAACCACTTCTTTGTTATTGATTCGCTGCTAAGTGAATATGCGGCGATGGGATTTGAATATGGGTACAGCGTTGAACGCGAAGATGCCTTGGTTCTTTGGGAAGGTCAGTTCGGCGACTTCGCCAACGGAGCCCAAACGATTATTGATGAATTTATTTCATCGGCGCTTCAAAAGTGGGGAGAGCGTTCGTCACTTGTTTTGCTACTTCCACATGGATATGAGGGCCAAGGCCCGGATCACTCTTCAGCACGAATTGAGCGATATTTACAGTTATGCGCTGAACAAAACATGACCGTTTCTCAACCATCAACGCCGGCCTCTTATTTCCACTTACTCCGCTGGCATGCAAAGAACCCAGCACGTCGACCATTAATTATTTTTACTCCAAAATCGATGTTGCGCTTACGTGCGGCTGCATCGGCGCTCTCTGATTTCACCAGTGGACATTTCCGCCCAGTAATTTCGGATGAGAGCGTTCAGAACGCAACGCGCCTTATCTTCTGCTCTGGCAAGATTTATCATGATTTAGTTGCTGAACGGGCCAAGACTGGCGAAACAACTACGGCCATTGTTCGTCTTGAACTTTTATATCCGCTTCCAATCGATGAGATGATTGCCGAAGCTAACAAACATCCGAATGCAAATTTATTATGGGTTCAGGATGAACCCGCCAATCAAGGCCCTTGGTCCCACGTTGCACTTCGCACCTCTGAACAACATGGAGGACGTGGGTTTGGTTCGCGTATTTTGCGCCGTGTTTCTCGTCGCGCAACGGCATCTCCAGCTACTGGAAACCATCACTTGCATGAGGATGAACAAAAAGCCTTAATGTTAGAAGCCTTTACCCGATAACTGGTGAAATAAGAGCCCAGCTATTTCGGTGGGCGCGTAGGTCAGTATCTATTTGTCCGTTTCTTTTTATGAAACCTGAACAGAACTCTTCCAACAATTTCATTCGGTGCGATCCATCCCCAAGCTCGTGAATCTGTGCTTTCACTGTTATCGCCTTCAACCCAGTAATTTCCAGCATGTTCTTTTTGTATTCGCTTGATAAGAAAAATTCCTGGTCGCTCTTCACGTTCTATGACCGCGATGCTTCCCAGTGGGGCTCGGTTCGGGGGCTCCGGCATCCAGAGGACGCAAAGCCAGTCTCCATCGTTATACGTAGGGGCCATTGAGTGACCTTCAACCTTGACGGTGCCAAATTTGCTCACGAACGGTAGTCTGTCACTTGTAAGGTTTACACGCGAAATTTTTAAGGGAGAGAAACATGTTTGCACCAAAGATAACCGTCTATGCGCACTGCGACCTTCCATGTGGTGTTTACGATCCAGCTCAAGCAAAGATTGAAGCTCTATCAGTAAAGGCATGCATGGAAAAGTACGCAGCAAATACCGATGCGGATTTCCGTTCACGTTCAGTTGCAATCAAGGAAGAGCGCTCACATCAAGTTAAAGAGCATCTCTGGGTCCTCTGGACCGATTACTTTAAGGCTCCACACTTTGAGGCCTACCCACAACTGCACTCACTATTTAACGAGGCCACCAAGCTTGCCGGTGCTGCAGGAACAAAGGGAACTCAAGATGTAGCAGTGGCAGATAAGTTAATTGCAAAGATTGATGAGATTGCTGAAATTTTCTGGGCAACTAAAAAAGCATAAAACTTAAGAAATTAAAGACTGAGCGGCGGTACGGGCGAGGAAAGATACTCGCTCTACTGTCGCTCTTTTTATCATTGCCGCTGCAACTTGGCGTTCACCTTCATACACTTCGCACTCAAAAGTTAACTCTGTATTTTCTATCTCAATGCAGCGAGAAGTCGCTCGCAACTCTGCACCAATAGAAGCTGGAGTAAGTGAGAGCATTTCAGATGAAATGGCGATAGTTGTTTCACCAGGTTCTAAATACTCATCGAGTGAAATGATTGCCGCATGCTCCATAAGACTTAAAAGGTGTGATTGGGCAATAATCGGTAGATCCCCAACCCCCATTGCCACCGATGTGTCCCCGGGGCGAACGGTCATAACAGAAAAACCAACTGCACCGATTACTTCCTCGGAAGGTTTCATGGATTAATTCTCGCCATTTTCATAGCGTATCTCTTCGGTATGTTCGATAGTGACTTCACGGTGTTCTATGTTTCCAAATTCATCGATCGCAATTGAAATCTCAGTCATTGTAAATTCAGTCACAACTTCGCTTGTATAGCCCCCACCCATATGCGCATGAATTTGTTGGTAAATCGCATTATGGAGTTCCTCGGGTGCGGTTTCACAGCAAGTACGGCGTAAGACATCTTGAATTAAACCGTGCATTTTTTGTTCATGCGCAAATTCGGCTGCACAGTCAGGACACTCTGAAAGGTGGGTCTGGACGGTGTGAACCATAGATTCATCATCGTTATTTCCTTCAATGAGAAGCACAAAGGAGTTAAGCATCTGGTTACAGAGGATAAATTCTGATTCGCTCATAGAACTTCCTCCTTAGGCGTTTTGACCGTATAGCCTAAATCTTTTGCATACTCTGTTAACCGCTCGCGCAACTGTTTTCTTCCCCGGTGCAGGCGTGACATAACAGTTCCGGCGGGTACTCCGACAATGTCGGCAATCTCTTTGTAGGAAAAACCTTCAACGTCGGCCAAGTACACAGCAATGCGAAACTCTTCTGGGATTTCATTGAGGGCGCGTTTGATATCACTATCGGGCAAATTCTCTAGAGCTTCAACCTCGGCCGATTTTCCTAGATTACTCGAGTGCGACGCAGCGCTAGCTAACTGCCAATCTTCAATCTCACCACCAGAAATTTGAGGCCGACGTTGATCTTTACGATATGTATTAATAAAAGTTGTTGTCAAGACGCGATATAACCAAGCTTTTAAATTTGTGCCAGGTTCAAATTGATGAAAAGAAGCAAAAGCCTTGAGATAAGTATCTTGGACTAAATCTTTGGCATCATGTGGATTTTTTGTATAGCGAAGGGCGGCAGCATATAACTGGTTTGTGAATGCAAGCGCATCTCGCTCAAAGCGGAGAGTGCGCTCCGCCGAGCTCTCTTTAACTAAATCCGTTGATGTCATCGTACTAAAAGGCTATCGTTAAAAGAGGGTTTCTGGCTCTCCCAATTCGATTTCTTCCGTTAACTTTTGAGAATTTCTTGTCACAGAGTTGACCTCGCTGGAGACTGGATGGGCAAGAACTAGTGAATCGGGGGAGGTAACTTGCATAAGAGTTCTCAGTTTTTCTATCTCTTTATTGTCAGGATTGAGCCACTCTTCCCAGCGATCATGTGGCATAAACACAGGCATGCGGCTATGGATTTTAGAGAGGTTGCCCTGTGCCTCTTGCGTAATAATCGATGCACTTTCTATTAACTCTCCATCACCTGCCCGCCAACTACTCCAAATTCCAGCAATTGGTAATTGGTTTCCGTCACGCGCGCAAATATAAAAGGGCTGCTTCGGTGGATATTTACCGAGTGCTGTTGACCACTCGTAATATCCCTCGGCTGGAATCAAGCAACGCGTTGATTTAAAAGCGTTTCTAAAAGTTGGCTTCTCGAAAATTGATTCACTCCGGGCGTTAATTGCTCGCGATTGCGAACTTCTTGCCTCTTTGAGATCAGAGAGCCAGGGGGCAATTAATCCCCATGAAACTGTGGCTAACTCGCGCTGATGGTGATTGCCAGAATCTGCGCGGACTATATAGATGGGATTAGTGGGTGCGATATTCCAATTTGCCGGCAGGGATTGCGTTGGAGAGCTACCAGTGACCTCGAACTGCTCCATAAGTTCGCGCATATCGGCAGATTGCGCATAACGCCCACACATAACGATAAGGATAGACTTAATTAATGAGAAAAAATGACGCCCACTGGCCGGCGATTTTTCGCGGCCGCGAAGCAGTTAATTTGCGCGTCGTTATTCCTGGATCGAAATCGGTTACCAATCGCGCACTTATTTTAGCGGCCCAAGCCGACTCCCCAACAATTCTTCGTCGCCCCCTCGTGTCACGCGATAGCCAACTCATGGTGCAAGGTTTACAAGCCCTTGGAATCGGAATCGTTGAAGAGGATAAAGAAGTAAATGGTTTATCTGAATATCAATTAACTGTAACTCCAGCGACAATGACCGGACCGGCACAAATCGATGTAGGAAATGCTGGCACCGTCATGCGTTTCTTGCCACCGCTGGCAGCCCTTGCAACCGGAGAGATTTCATTCGATGGGGATCCACGATCATATGAGCGCCCTCTCGGACCCGTAATAAAAGCCCTTGAAGAACTTGGCGTAACAATCGAACACGAAGGTCGCTATAGCTTGCCTTTAACACTTCACGGCAAAGGCAAAGTCCCAGGGGGTGCAATAACTATTGATGCAAGCGCCTCAAGCCAGTTTTTATCGGCGCTCCTATTGGTAGCTCCAAGTTTCGAAAATGGAATCACTGCAACCCATAAGGGTGGCCCACTTCCATCAATGCCCCATATTGATATGACCGTTGAGATGCTTCGCGAATTCGGGGCAGAGGTTGAAGTCGATAAAGCTGCAGGAATGTGGAGGGTCAAGCCTGGCGTTCTGCACGGACGTGAGTTAGTAATTGAACCTGATTTATCTAATGCAGCACCATTTCTTTCGATCGCAATGGTGTGTGGAGGAAGTATCACGATTGCTGACTGGCCTACCAAAACAGTTCAACCTGGTGATCAATTGCGCGCCATTCTTAGCGCAATGGGTGCGCAGATTTCAATGGGAGTTGCGGGATTAACCCTTACTGGAACTGGTGTGATTCATGGAATTGACATTGATTTACATGAGGTTGGTGAGCTCACTCCATCCATTGCAGCTTTAGCTGCGCTCGCAGATTCACCATCGCACCTGCGCGGAATCGGTCACTTACGTCTGCATGAGACCGATCGTTTAGCTGCGCTGACAAAAGAGATTAATGCCCTAGGCGGAAAAGTTGAAGAGCATGAAACCTCTCTTCATATTACGCCGGCCCCTCTACATGGTGGCGTTTTCCATACGTATGATGATCATCGATTAGCAACAGCCGGGGCGGTTATTGGCTTAGTTGTGCCTGATATCGAAGTAGAAAACATTGCAACAACACGCAAGACCTTGCCTGATTTTCCAGGGCTATGGAGTTCACTTCTTGTTTGAGTGTGAAGCATGAGTCCACGCGAATACGACGAATCCGATGCGCGCATTAGGCCCGCTCGCAGCACGCGACCGCGAAGTAAGGATCGTCCAAGTCATAGCGATGCAATAACTGCGCTAGTTACGACCGTAGACCGTGGCCGACAGACATGCATTAGCGATGATGGCGTAGTTATTACTGCAATGAGAGCTCGCGAACTGGGTCCAAAATCAGTTGTAGTGGGCGATATTGTTTCAATTGTTGGCGATGTGAGCGGCAACGAAGGTAGTTTGGCGCGCATAGTTACTGTTAAGGAGCGGCGCAATTCGCTTAGTCGCACAGTCGATGACGCAGCCCAAGTAGAGCGCACGATTGTTGCAAATATTGATCAACTTGTAATTGTTGTTGCTGCAACTAATCCGGAACCGCGACGTGGATTGATTGACCGTTTCTTGGTTTCAGCATTTACCGAAGGAATTACCCCAAAGTTAGTTGTCACTAAAACAGATCTTGGCGTAATTCCAGATTTTCTTGCGGAGTATTCAAAGTTAGGTGTAGAAATTCTCCACACTGCAATTAAGACCGATTCTCGAGAACGTGATTTGAAAGCATTGCACGAAATGCTTGAGGGAAAGATTTCAGTTTTAGTTGGACATTCAGGTGTTGGAAAATCAACTTTGATTAACGCTTTAGTACCTGAAGCCGATCGATTAACTGGTGATGTGAATGCTGCAACTGGACGGGGACGCCACACCTCATCGAGTGCGATTGCACTTCCACTTTTGGATAGCGATGGCTGGATTATTGACACACCTGGAATTCGTGCCTTCGGCCTCTCACATATCGACACAAAACGAATTGTCGATGCATTCACCGATTTATCAGAAGTCGCCGCTAACTGTTTGTCTAACTGCTCACACTCTGAGAGTTCGTGCTCACTTGATGCGTGGGCCGCCCCTGATGG
>CAILBF010000159.1 GCA_903832395.1 uncultured Actinomycetes bacterium
ATTGAAAATATTCACCGCAGCGAATTGAATGCACTGGAAGAGGCCGCCGCCTACTCACAACTTCTCAATGACTTTGCATGTACACATGAAGAGCTCGCGCAAAAACTTGGGCGCTCTAGACCGCTTATTTCAAACACAATTCGTTTGATGAATCTTCCAACTTCCGTACAGAGCAAAGTCGCTTCAGGTGCAATTAGTGCCGGCCACGCGCGTGCTTTACTAGGTTTGAGCGACACGCATGCAATCGAGAGCCTTGCCAAGCGTATTGTTGACGAAGGCTTGAGTGTTCGTGCAATTGAAGAGATCATTTCTAGCAACGCACCTAAATCCAAGAAAAAGAAAGTTAAAACAGTTACTTCAAGCATTGTTGAATTTAATGAAATTGCCGAACGAATCGGTGATGCCTTAGATACCAGAGTGACCATTCAAGGCAGCGTTAAAAAAGGGACGATCGTTGTTGAGTTTGCAGGAGCAGAGGATTTAAAGAGGATCACGCAAGCGATTGCAGATTAAGAAATCTGGTTGCTCCCACGTCGCGACATTTCAGTTTTTATAACCCCACCCAAAGCTTTAACACCATCACGGATGCGCTCTGGTGTTGGGTAGCAGTACGACAAGCGAAGTGACCAAGAACCAAAACCATCGGAATAAAAAGCAGTACCCGGAACGTAAGCAACCTTGGCAACAATTGCCTTTGGCATTAACGCGGTGGTATCAATTTCCGGCGGCAAAGTAACCCACACATAAAAACCACCACCAGGTTTCGTCCACTTAGCAACGGCTGGGAAATACTCGTCCAGGGATTCCAACATCGCATCACGACGCACTTTATATAAATCACAAAAAGAGGAGATCTGATCGCGCCAAGGCTGTTCAGCTAAATAACTAGAGATTGCTAACTGCGCAAAATTAGAGGGACACAAAATGGAAGACTCGCTAGCGATTACTAGTTTCTCTTTCAGTGACGGTGGGACTAGCGCCCAGCCCACACGAAGTCCAGGAGCGATTGTCTTCGAAAAAGTTCCAAGATAGATAACATTCTCTGAATCCTCTGCGCGCATGGCGTTAGGCGAGGGCTTGTCAAAACCAAGAAGTCCATATGGGTTATCTTCAACCACAAAAATTCCAGCGTCGCGGCAGATAGTCAAAATCTCTGTCCGCCGTTCAGTAGTTAATAAAACACCTGAAGGGTTATGGTAGTTCGGGATCATGTACAAAAACTTTATTTTGCGACCCGCAGCACGCACACTGACAATTGCTTCGCGCAGAGCTTGCGGAACTAAACCAGAGTCATCGGTTTCAACGTGGATAACTGAAGCCTCGTATTGGTGGAAAGTGCCGAGCGCGCCGACATATGAAGGTGCCTCCGCCAAAACAACATCACCTGGATCGATAAAAATGCGGGAGATTAAATCGAGGGCCTGTTGCGAGCCAGTTGTAACCAAAACATCGTCAGGGTTTGCACGGATTCCTTCGAGCGCCATAACTTCACAAATCTGCTCACGTAGTTTGGGATGGCCTTGGCCGCTGCCGTACTGCAACGCTTCGGCGCCATTACTCAGAATTAATTTGGACATGACATCGGCCATCATCGGCATAGGAAAATCTGAAAGATTTGGCATCCCGCCAGCCAACGAGACAATCTCAGGCCTTGATGCAACGGCAAATAGAGAGCGAATTTCACTTGGCTTCATGTGCGCAGCCCGGCTTGCAAAGCGCTCTTCTAGGTTTTGAGGAGCTCCAGTTGCAAAACGATTCACAATGTCAGACATGACCTCAGTCTGCCATACGGCGAGGTAGCCCCGAACGGTATTTAACGGCGGATGCCAGCACTGCGTAAATCAGAGATACGCAGAGTTCCAGTCTTCGCATCATCTTCAGCGGCTAAATAAAGCCGTTGAATAGCGATAACGAGCGCCTCAGCAATCGCATCACGGAAATCAGGACGAGAAATCCGCTCAACATCACCGGGGCTACTGGCATAGCCGAGGTCAATCTGCACTGCAGGGGCTCGCGTTAGGCGCAATAAATCCCATGTTTTTGCATGCGTTCGACAGTTAACTAAATCCGTCCGTGCACAAATTTCACGTTGAACCAAGGATGCAAAACGCTCACCAACAATTGAGTGAACACCATGAGCATCACTGCCGTAAAAATAAGTTGCAGTTCCACGTGCATGCTCATTTATATATTGATCAAGGTGTAGTGAAATCATTAAATCCGCATTGCTTTGATTTGTAAATGCGATGCGCTCAGTCTCAGTTGGATTATTTGAAGCTCCCCGAGTTAAAAATACCGATGCACCGAGGGCAAGCAAGCGACCTTCAGTTCGAAGCGCAACATCGTAGACAAGGGCGTCATCACCATCTGGATTCAAAACAATTACTTTATTCGCAAGTGCCGGCCCACGATTTCGCCGTGTTGCATTTTCTCGCATAGCCAAAGGAGCACCGCCGGATACAACGCGAGTTAAACGAAGTAAGGAGATAATAGTTGCAGGGCCACACTTGCCATCAATGTTTATGCCAACAGATTTTTGAAACTCTTTAACAGCAGTCTCGGTGCGTGCTCCATAAATTCCATCAACTCGTCCGCAATCAAATCCCATTTCAGTTAAGCGAGATTGAAGCGCAGCGACATCATCACCTCGCATTAAGGGAGACGCTTGTAAATTTAAAGAGCGATCCCCAAGTTTCCATCGGGCCTCTTCAAGTGCCCGAGCGGTAACGGCATCAATAACACCAGTAACACTTAACCCACGGCTCTGTTGAAATGAGCGTATCTGCGATTCATTTAACTCAGGCATAGGTTTCTACCTAATTATGCAATAAAGGTTTCAAGCTCTTTCAACATCGCTGGCTTTGGTCGAGCACCAACAATAGTTTTAACAACTTCACCATTTACAAACACATACATCGCTGGAATTGATGTAATGCCGTATTTAATTGCAATTGCAGATTCATTATCTGTATTCAGTTTTACAATCTTTAATTTAGCGCCATGCTCATTTGAAATGTCTTCAAGAATTGGTCCAACTGCTCGGCAAGGTCCACACCATTCAGCCCAGAAATCAACGAGAACAGGGGTACTACTTTTTAAAACCTCAGCATCAAAAGTTGCGGTTGTAACGTTAGGCAAAGCCATGTGAAATCTCCAGATTCGTATATGTAATAAAGAAAGTTTAGTGGTGGGAGAGAAATTTCTCAGCATCAAGGGCCGCTTGGCAACCCGAGCCTGCCGCCGTAATCGCTTGGCGGTAGGTGTGGTCTACAAGGTCTCCACAAGCAAAAACGCCTGGGATATTTGTTCGTGTTGATTGGCCTACAACCTCAACATAACCCTCACTATCGAGAGTGACTTGCGAAGTGATCAGTTCACTACGTGGGACATGGCCTATAGCGACAAAGAGGCCAGTAAGCGCGAGTTCGCTCTCACTACCATCTACCGTGTTGCGCAACTTAAGCCCTGAAACCTTAGTGTCACCGAGGACATCAATAACCTCAGTATTCCAAAGAAGTTCAATTTTAGGATTAGCTGCCGCGCGATCGGCCATAATTTTTGATGCACGCAATGAATCACGGCGATGAATCAAAATTACTTTGCTAGCAAACTTAGTTAAGAAATTAGCCTCTTCAACGGCTGAGTCTCCCCCGCCAACGACTGCAATAACTTGGTCACGGAAAAAGAATCCATCACAGGTTGCACACCACGAAACACCGTGGCCAGATAATCTTTTTTCATTTACTAAACCGATTTCGCGGTAAGCCGATCCCATAGCAAGAATAACGGCTTTGGCCTTAATAGTATTTCCGGAGCCATCAACTAAGGTCTTTATATCTCCAAGCAAATCCATTTCAACTATGTCGTCGGTAACTAACTCCGTACCGAAGCGCTTAGCTTGTTTGCGCATATTGTCCATAAGGTCAGGACCCATTACGCCATCGACAAATCCCGGAAAGTTTTCAACCTCTGTCGTGTTCATTAACGCACCACCAGCAGTAACAGAACCCTCATAAATAACTGGATTTAACTGCGCACGCGATGCATAAATGGCCGCTGTATATCCAGCAGGTCCCGAACCAACAATAACGAGATCTCTAACTTCACTCATTTAAACCCCTTAGATTTTTCTAACACACCTATATTATTCTGCTTCTGGTTCACGTTTAACCAAAGATTTACGCAAGTGAAGGATCATCGAGATTTCCTCCACTCCGGCGGCCTTGCTGGCGACTAAATAACCCAGGAAAGCCAAGAGCATTACAACCAGAAGCTCACCTGCACGGGCGGCATGAGATAGACGCACTCCGACCCATGAGATGTATTGCGTGAGACCAAACAACGGCGCCATTACACCTACTGCGGTTCCAGCTAAACGAAGGTGTTGTCCAAGGAAATCTCTAATTGTGAGCGACCCAGTGTGCCTTTTGAGTAATAAAAGTGTGATTGGTAGACCAAGTATGTAACTAATCGAGAAGGCGGCCCCAAGACCGATTGTGACCCACTGATTCTTAAGCACATGAAGGAATAAGTATGAAAGACCGACCGAAATAATATTTATTAGTAAAATAGAAACTACCTGGGTCCGAGTATCTTCAAAAGCATTAAAACCACGGATAAGTATCAAATTTATCGAGAACGCGACAAGACCCAAGCTCATGGCAGCTAAAACAAAGCCGATATACCGTGAATCTTCGGCAGAAATTCCAACAAAGATAACCTGAGTAATGAGCGGGCCAAAGAATAAAAAGGCAACCCCGCTCGGGATAGTTATAACTCCCACTAATTTAATTGCCCTAATTAATTGAAGTCGGACCTCTTCTCTATTTTTAGCAAGCGCCTGCCTAGAGATATGCGGCAAGATTGCGGTAATAATCGAGATGGTGACGATTGAATAAGGCAGCAACATAACGTAGTAAGCGTATGTATAAGGCGTGTACCCAACTCCTCGAGTGATGCCCTCTTTAGCACTTCGTACTGCGGCACTTGTTGCAACGTTCACAGTTACTAAGTAGCCAAGTTGTGCAATTAAAACATAAAGCAAAGTCCAACCAGCTAAACCAAAGGACTTTCCTAATCCCGCTAAACCCCACTGCGGTCGTAACTTAACTCCCAGACGTTTAATAACCGGAAACAACACAAGGGCTTGAACAACAACACTTATGGATGTACCCCAACCGAGAATTTGTACTTGAGACGATGCGATTGTGTCAATGGAAACTTTCTGCGAGAAAACAAGAAATCCTCCGAAGAGTGCAATTCCAACAATATTATTTGCAATCGGCGCCCACATAAGCGGACCAAAAGAACCACGCGCGTTGGCGACTTGACCCAGCATTGTGAATAGACCAAGGAAAAAGATTTGCGGCAAGCAGTAACGCGTAAATGCGATAGCAATCTCTTTTTCAGCCTCAAACCCTGGCGTAAAGAACTCAGGGGCGTATAAGCGAACAAGTGCAGGTGCGAAATACATACCAACGACGACGAGAACCAACAAAATAATTGAGATTGTTGTAATTAGGCGCGAAGCAAAACCATCGCCACCATCATCATGATCAAAGGAGCGAACTAGCTGCGGAATAAATATTGCAGTTAAAGCGCCCCCAACGAGCAAGTTATATAAAATGTTGGGCATTGTGTTTGCAACATTGTAAGTATCAGCTAGAAGCGCAGTACCAAGAACAGCAACGATTAAAATTCCACGGATAAATCCAGTGATACGCGAAATAATGGTTCCAAGAGCCATGATCCCTGAGGCTCGAAAGAGTTCATTAGATTTCACTGTGACGCCCCTTTCGAACTCGTCGGACACTTTGCGCAATAGCTGCCAATAGGAGAAGTATCGCCGCCCCAGTCGTAAACCACGTAAGTCTTGGGTCGATAACCGTGGCATTTAACGCCAAGACCACTGGCTTAATAACAGTATTCCCATCTAAATCGTTTATTTGAGCAAAAACAGATGTTTGGCCAGGGGCTATAACAAAAGTATTGAGTTCTAACTGGGTTTTTGAACTGGGAGCAAGTTTCACATTAGTAAAACTGTCAACAATGATTCGCGCGTTTGTTGTCACCATGCCGATATTGATCGTAACCCCGATTGGAAAGTCATTGATGACAGTTACAGGAAGCGCCGCTTTTTGAGTTGTAATTTGATACTTACCCGGATTAACTCGTAGTTTATGGAGTTGAGCATCTACTGCCATACGTGCGTTAATTACAAAACTTTGACGATCACGTGTATCCAGATTAGGAGACAGTAAGCGGGCTAATCGCAGCCTTAACTGGGTGACATCAGGTAGCGCTACAACCTTTTCCAAATTCGTTATATCTATACGATCGCTACCATAATCTTTGCGCAGAGTTGAGTTCAAGTTAGTTTTACCTACACTCCAGCGTACG
>CAILBF010000160.1 GCA_903832395.1 uncultured Actinomycetes bacterium
CTTAGCAAAAGTTTCTTTATGGCGATCTAAAAAATCCCAATACAGAGTTGTAAATGGGCAGGCGTCCTCGCCAACACGAAGCTTTGGGTTATAAACACAAGGCTTGCAATAGTTAGACATTCGCGAAATATATGCACCACCAGCTGCATATGGTTTGGTCATCATCGCACCACCATCAGCGTGAACACCCATCCCAATTACGTTAGGAACCATCACCCATTCGGTTGCATCGATAAATACTTCGCGCATCCAATCCAGGAATTCTTGTGGGTTAGTGCCGGTGATCAGCGCCAGATTTGAAAGCAGCATCAAACGGGGGATGTGATGGACCGATGCCGCACTCTTGCAATCAGCTGGAGTTCCGACAGTTCTTATTGGACCAACCGGTGGCAATTTGCATTCACCCAATGAATGGGTAGAAATAGCTGAAGTCGTGAAGACTGTTGAAGTATTAAAGGCCACGATCGTTAATTTCCTGAGTTAGATCTATTGACTTCAGGTATTAACCCCAATAGACATGGGCAAGAAATTCCTCGGGGGGTAGCCCCAGGGGCAAGACCAAGGAGAGGTTGGTTTCAAATGAGGATCGTTTCCAAGAAGCTGCTTGTTACTGCAGTTACTGTTGCACTTGCTCTGCCAGTGTCGTTCACTTTTTCACAAGTGGCCTCGGCTGCAACACCGGTCAAAGGCGGAGATCTCACAATCTTGCGCGGTGATCTTGAATCAAGTTTAACTCCAAGCATCCCACCTGATAACGCAGGTATCTGGGTTGTAGAAGAAATCTTCGACACACTCTTAGTACCAGCAGCGGATGCCAAGAGCTTGAAGCCAAGTCTTGCAACATCATGGTCTGCATCTAAAGATGGTTTGACATGGACTTTCAAACTTCGCAGCGGAGTGAAGTTCTCCGATGGCACTCCAATGACTTCCAAAGATGTAAAGTTTTCATTGCAGGAGAATTCAAATCCCGCTGGTAACTGGGGATTCATTAACTCCTCAATTTCTAAAATTGGAACACCAGACCCATTGACAGTCACGATCACAACAAAGACTCCTTACTCACCACTTCCTGCTGTTATGGCTATCTTTGCCAATTCCATCATTCCTAATAACTACGGTGGTAAGACAAAAGATGAATTTGGCAAACATCCAATCGGAACAGGGCCATTTAAATTAGCAACTTGGACTAAGGGTCAACTCATTAAGATTGTCCGCAACCCTTACTACTGGGAAGCTGGAAAACCGTATTTGGATTCAGTAACATTTAAATTGGTTCCTGATGCAAATACCCGCGCTAACCAGGTACAAGGCGGACAAGCTCAGATTAATGAGTTCCCATCCTTTTCAAGTGTGAAGACACTTAAGAACGTTCCTGGCGTAAAGGTCACGGCATTTGATTCCAGTGCTGTGAACTTTTTGATTTTCAACAACACCAAGGCGCCATTGAGTGATGTGCATGTCCGCAAAGCACTTGCTTCGTTAGTGGACAAGAAAGCAATCATTACAGCTGTTCTGTTTGGTAATGGAACTCCAGCTGGTGCTTACATGTCTCCTTCATCTTGGTCACATAATGCCAGCATCAAGGGCTTGCCATATGACTTAACAAAGGCAAAAGCTGAACTAGCACTTTCAACACAACCAAACGGTTTCAGCGCCACCATCATGGTTTCATCCGGAAACGCTGATCAGAACACAATGGCTCAAATTCTCCAGAGTGAAGCTGCCAAAATTGGTGTCACTCTTCAGATCAGTCAGCTAGATCCATCAGCATGGACTGCAGCTCGTGATAACAAGTCATATGACATCATGTTCGGATATGACACCACTGACATCATCGATCCTGATGAATTGATTCGATTCACAGGGCTCATCGATGGCGGCGGATCATCGCTATGGTCTTATTACGATAATCAAAAGAGTGCCAAGTTAGCTAATGACGCGGTTCTCATTGACAATCAAACAAAGCGCAAAGCGATCTATGACAAGATCCAAGTTGCCTTTGATAACGATCAACCAATGGTGCCTTTGTACTACGCACCAAACTTGTACTCGTACTCAACCAAGGTACAAGCTTTCCACCCATTCGTAACGGGAAATTACAATTTCCGGAATGTTTGGTTGTCAAAGTAGTAAATGACTTAAAAAAGTAATTCGATACGCGGTGTTCAAGAGATGGTTCTTGAGCACCGCGTGTTGAATAACTAGAGTAAAGATCAATCTACGACCTAGGGGAGGGTGCAGAAAGAATGACTCGGTTCTTGATCAAGAGAATTGCACTCTTAGTACCTGTCGTTTTTGGCATCATCACCGCTACTTTTCTCTTGATGCATGCTACTCCGGGAGATCCAGCTCTTACTTATTTAGGCAATCACCCAGAACCTGCGGCGATTGCCGCGCTGCATCACCAATGGGGCTTAGATAAACCCGTCACTCAGCAGTACCTAGATTTTATTGGCGGTCTCTTTACTGGCGATTTGGGTAACTCACTTTTCTACAATGAAACAATTGTTAAATTGATTAGCTTGAAATTACCTCCAACGCTGATGTTGATGATCATGGGCTCTCTTTTTGGAATCATTTTTGCTCTTCCTCTGGCCATTTGGACAGCAATACGTAAAGACAAATTTATTGATCATCTTGTGAGCCTTTTAAATGCAGTGATCTTAGGAATGCCAATATTCTTTATTGGCGCTATGGGGATCTTGTTTCTTGCTTTGAAAGTTCAAATATTCCCGGTTGGGGGATACGGGGAGACCAATTTGCAACACCTATGGTCTCTTGTTCTTCCCAGCCTCACGATTGGTTTGGGGCTAGTGCCGCTATTGGTGAGAAGTTTGCGTACTTCAGTGATCGAATCTTTGGATAGTGAATACGTTGCATTCGCCCGTTCGAAAGGTCTAAAAAATCGCTCGGTGTGGTTGAAATACGCGTTACGGAACGGAAGCATTTCGGGAATTAGTATTTTGGGAATTCAAGTGGGATACCTAGCAGGCGGTTCTTTGGTTATAGAAAATGTTTTCGGAATTCCAGGGATGGGTTCTTTTTTAATGACGGGAATTTTGAATAGAGATTTCCCGGTGATACAAGGTGCAACGCTGACTTTTGCGATGCTCGTAGTTTTGGTCTATTTGCTCACGGATGTGTCGTACGCACTCCTTGACCCACGGGCGAGGTTTAAATAATGAGTACCTCACTTTCCCTGCGACCAAATATATTAAGCCGTCTTAGGGGATTTCGCGTTAATAACTTCCGACTTTATTTAGGTATATTAATTATTTTTGTAGTAGTAGCGATGGCCGTACTGGCTTCCCATTTAACGAAATTCGATCCTATTTCACAAGATTTACTCAACACTTTACAAGGCGGCACTGCCGAGCATTTCTTGGGTACCGATAACTTGGGGCGCGATGTGTGGAGTCGCCTACTTTATGGCGGGCGTACAGATCTATTTCTAGCCTCCATCGCAGTTCTAGCACCCTTCGTTATCGGCACAGTGGTAGGTGCTATATGCGGGTATTTCTCTGGGTGGGTAGATACCTTGGTGATGCGTATTGCCGATGTAGTTGTCGCATTTCCTTTTTATGTTTTGGTTATTAGCTTGGTCTTCATTTTAGGTAATGGCGTAGGAAGCATATTCATTGCAATTTCACTAGTGAGTTGGGTTGCATACGCTCGTATCGTGCGTGCCGAGACGATGATTGTTCGTTCCAAGGAATTCATTGAAGCAGCCCAAACTGGTGGAATTTCCAACCAGAAAATCATTACGCGCCATGTTCTGCCTAACGTGATTACGCAGGCGATTGTTTATGCGATGAGTGACATCGTCCTCAATATCGGCGTCATCGTGACATTGAGTTATTTCGGTTTAGGAATCGTGCCACCCACGCCAGATTGGGGACGCATGATCGCAGAGGGGCAACAATTCTTAGCTGGCGGGTATTACGCGTTGACCATCCTGCCTGCGCTAGCAGTTGTGATCACGAGTTTGGGACTTTCCTTTATCGGAGATGGTCTTGCCGTAGCACTGCGGGTAAAGCGATGAACGCCATGAATTCTGGAGCAATGACTTCTAACGTATTAGAGGTAGAGGACCTTCAAATCGTTGCTCGCATTGCTGGCCGTGATTACATTGCAATCGACAACATCAGTTTTAGTGTTGCGCAGGGTCACGCACGCGGGCTTGTAGGTGAATCCGGATCTGGCAAGAGTTTGACTTTGCGAGCAATCATGGGGCTTTTGCCTGCAAATGTTCGCGTCACATCGGGAGTCATCAAGTTCCAAGGTCAAGACTTACTCGCCGAAGGTGGCAAGTATCGCAAGAGTGTTTTAGGTACCGGCATATCCATGGTTTTCCAAGAACCATCTGTCGCGTTGAATCCGGTGATGAAAATTGGCAAGCAGATCACAGATAGTTTGATGCAGCATTCTGATCTCAACCGCAAGCAAGCAAGAGAGCGTGCCATTGATCTGATGGATCAAGTGGGCATTCGTGAAGCAAGTAAACGCGTTGATGATTTCCCTTTCCAACTCTCTGGCGGAATGAAACAGCGCGTGATGATCGCAGCTGCCTTGGCATGTGGACCTGAGCTGATTTTGTGTGATGAACCAACCACTGCATTAGATGTCACGATCCAAGCCCAGATCATTGAACTATTTAAGAAGTTACGTAGCGAGCTCAAAGTTAGCTTACTTTATGTCACCCATGACATCGGTGTGGTGGCCGAATTATGTGATGCAATTTCAGTGATGTATTCAGGCCGCATTGTTGAGCAAGCAGATGACATCAATAAGGTTTTTTCACATCCTCGCCATCCTTATACAAAAGCCTTGCTCAGTGCGATTCCACGCATTGATGGACCTATTCAGCGCCTTAAAGGTTTGGATAACACGGGGCCGTCCTTGACTCAAAGATCCCAAGAATTGGCACCGCCTATGACAAACGTCGAACCTGGTTGGCAGATTGCTCCTTTTGAATTTGCTGATTTAGATGCCCTCTGGAGTGCGAGTTCTCATGAGTAAACCAATATTTGAAGCCAGAGATGTCAGTGTGACATTTAATGTTGGTCGTGGCCGGAATAAGAGCCAAGTACATGCACTCAAGAAGGTATCCCTTGATGTGAATGAGGGCGAAATTGTTGGACTTGTCGGTGAATCTGGTTCCGGCAAATCTACTTTGGCACGGGTTGCCATCGGCTTGCAAAAACAGAACTCTGGTGAGCTTTTCTATGCTGGGCAAGCCCTTCCAAAGGTGCGCACACTAGAGGATCGACGCAAGATGCAAATGATTTTCCAAGATCCGTATTCCTCTTTGGATCCGCGCATGAGTGTGAAACAAGCGATTTTTGAGCTACTCGATACACATAACGTTCTTCCCAAGGAGAAACGTTTAGATCGTTGTAAAGAACTTCTTTCACTAGTGAAACTCCCAGAGAGTTTGCTCGATAGTCGCCCTTATGCAATGTCGGGCGGTCAAAGGCAACGCGTGGCTATTGCACGGGCTCTCTCCCTGAACCCACAATTTCTCATCGCAGATGAAGCGGTATCTGCCCTAGATGTTTCTGTACAAGCCTCGATTATTAACTTGCTCTCGGATCTTCGTGATTCACTGAAACTTTCAATTCTTTTTATCTCACACGACCTTGCCATTGTGCGCTTGCTCTGTGATCGAGTCAATGTGATCAATCTTGGAGAGATTGTGGAATCCTCCCCAACACTTTCTTTATTTGATAATCCTCAGCATGCCTACACAAGACAATTGATTTCAGCTGTGCCCAAACTTGATGCAATCGTTCGAAACGCAAACTAGGAGGATTAGATGAGTGCTAAGTCCGGAGTGAATATGGATCAAGAACTCTTAAAGGGCGTTGAAGAGCTGATGAACAAACCAGTTATTGATGGCAAGTGCCCCGGAATTTATGCCACGCTCTTTCAAGGCGAAGAAGTACTTATAGAAAAAGGAATCGGTCAGTACAAAGTTGGTCAAGGCGCACCTACTGCAGATACTTCTTTTCGCATTGCCTCGTGCACCAAGAGTTTTACAATCGCAGCGTTGCTGGTATTGCGTGATCGGGGAGCCCTTGATCTGAATCAGCCGATCACAGATTTTGTGGAGGAGTATCGCTTCAGCCAGATCAGCACCTATAAAACTATTCCTACTGTTGGCCAACTTGCGGCCATGTCATCGGGATTGCCATCTGATGATCCATGGGCTGATCGGCAAGAATCAATTTCGGGGCAAGCACTACGAGAGATCGTGAGTCGCGGTGTGCACACCACGAGTAATCCAGGAGCGATATATCAATACTCCAATTTAGGTTTTGCACTTTTGGGCCAAGTAATTGAAAGAGCATCTGGCCGCGATTTCCGGGAATTTGTTACCAGCGAAATCTTGAAACCTTTAGGCATGAGTGGTTCTGGTTTCGATAAAGAACTCTTTGCCCCAGATCGCGTTGCTGTTGGCTATCGAAAGAGCGGGGAAAACTGGCTTGAATTGCCATTTACTTCATCTGGTGCTTTCTCATGTATCGGTGGACTCTTTAGCAGTGCACGAGATCTGCGCACCTGGGCACAGTGGATGCATTCGGCTTTAGTTCCTAATGCTAAAAATTCTGGGCCGCTATCTGCTCAATCGCGCCACAGCATGCAACAAATTGTGACCTCATCGCCTTTTAATACTCACTTAGCAACAGTTCCTTCAAACGCACATCGTGCATTTGGTTATGGTTTGGGACTTTTCGTGGAGTTTGATCCAAAGTATGGTCAATTTGTATCACACTCTGGTGGCTATCCTGGCTTTAGTTCTCACATGCGCTGGCATGTGCCAACAGGACTCTCTGTTGTTGTTCTTGAGAATGCTACGTATTCGGGTGCATGGGCAACTGCCACTGGAATCTTGGATTATGCGCTGGAGAAAATGGGGTATGAGCTGCCACTTGAGGATAAGTGGCCACACACACTTGAGTTAGCAAAGCAGGCTGATCTCCTTGTTCGTAATTGGAGCTCAACTCTGGCAGATGAAATCTTTGAAGAAAATGTTGACATGGATGTTCCGTATGGCGAACGACAGAGTTCCATCACAGCGCTGATCGCTGAAGTTGGCGGACTCAGTGCTTCATCAATGCTTAATGAAGTAAAAACTGCTTCGGATTCTCCGTTGCACTTTGTTTGGGATATTCCAGGCAAAAGCGGGTCGCTGCGATGTGAAATCCGCTTAAATCCCATCACTCCTATACGTATTCAAACCCTCAATGTTAAGAAGGCGGAAGCATGAACGTTCTGATCTCAGCAGATATGGAAGGCATTAGCGGAGTTACCTCACCAGCAGATGTTCACCCTGGTACTCCAGGATGGGATCACTTTCGAAAGATCATGACTGCCGATGTTAATGCAGCTGTGGAAGGTTTTTATGAAGCAGGAGCGCGCAATATTGTCGTGAATGATTCACACGCCAATATGCACAACGTGGTTTACGATCTTCTAGACCCACGTGCGACACTCATTTCCGGTAGGCACAAGAAACATTGCATGGTCGAAGGGGTCACTAAGTCCACTGATGCAGTGGCATTTATTGGCTATCACACTGCTGCAGGTCAGCAAGGAATCATGTCCCATACCTACTCGGGGGATATTTACAATGCAGTATGGCTCAATGGTGAGGTTTGCAGTGAGGGATATATGAACGCACTCTTTGCTGCAGAACTTGGAGTGCCTGTTGTTCTTGTGAGTGGAGATGATCTGACGATTGAAGATGCTAAGCGGTATGCACCAGATGCAGGATTTGCTGCAGTTAAAAGATGTGTAGATCGTTTTACTGCAGAGTGCATTGCACCTGAAAAGACATTTGAGATCATCAAGAGTGCTGCTCGCGATGGTCTATCTCGTTTGCGTAAACCAGAACCGCTCAAGGGACCATTCACATTCCGCATCGAATTTGCAGCAGCGAATCAAGTCATTGCTGCTACGCATATTCCTGGCGTACAACAAACAGGAACGCGCGAAGTTACCTACACGTGCGAGAAGATGGAGCAAGCACTGCGTTGTTTCGAAGTGGTGACTATTTTAGGAAATACGAGTCGCGACGCTATTTATGGATAGTTTTCCAAGCAACTAGCGCTCTAGTTGACGCTGCACATATGACCTTCTGGGAAGCCACAGATGATTGGATTCGCATCGTTACAGATTGGCTTGCTCGGAGCGACTAATCCAGGAGCAGTTTTGTTTGGTGGTAATTACTAGATACAGACTTACCGTACAACCCGGTGATGAGAAGGTAAGAGATTGCGATGTGCAAGAGTAGGCTTGATTTATGACTAAGCGGCAAGAATTTAAAGTGTTGCAAACCTATGAGGATTTTGAGCTTCGCGAATACCTTCCATGCGTCATCGCAGAGGTCAAAGTTTTGGCCAAGTATTCAACTGCGACAAGCAGCGCATTCTCTTCATTATTTAACTACATTTCCCAGGGAAATGAGTCCTCACAAAAAATTGCGATGACTGCTCCAGTAATTGCCGCTCAAAGAACAGAAAAATCCGAATCTGCCGAATGGTATGTATCCTTTGTGATGCCCTCAGGTAGCATTTTTGACCACATGCCACATCCCAACGATTCACAAGTCATTTTACGAGAATTAGATACTCAAACATGCGTTGCCAAATCATTTCGTGGCAGGGCAACCGATGAACTATCACGAAAAGTTGCTTAAAAGCTTCGCACAAGTGCTTCTAAAGCCAACTTTGTAGTCTCTAACGAAACGCGAATCTGTCGTTTTGATCCGCCATTTAAACCAGGCTTCTTGCAGTACAACGAAATCGTGATTCCTGTGCACCTAGGGAAGTAGAAGTTGGCGGCTAATGGTTTCCCTCACGCATGTCACGTGTATCCAAATAAGTTCTTGTGGATATACATCCCAGTTATGGGATGTTTCCACTTTATTGCGCTTTATAAGTGGGTTGTGAGGGACTCGAACCCTCGACCCGTTGATTAAGAGTTAACGGAATTCTGGATTTGAGCGTCGATATATGCGCTGAGCAGTGTGTGGTGGTCTGTCAGTGGCCAGGGATACGTTCTTTGCATGGTTGAAACTACATTTCTAGTCGGGCTCTTCTTTTTCTTGCTGTTACGTAAGACCAAGACGCAGAAGGTTCGTAGGGTGCGCGGGGTTGATGCTGAACTCAAGGCGATCATTGAAAGCGATAATGATGCGACTGGGATTGCATTTGAGATCAAGGCGTTCCTGCTATCGGTTATCGAAGATGACAAGAACGATCTGGAGAAGTTTTC
>CAILBF010000161.1 GCA_903832395.1 uncultured Actinomycetes bacterium
GGTGCAACTGGTGCAACTGGTGCAACTGGTGCAACTGGCCCTCAAGGCCCATCTGGTTGAAACGTTATTTAGAACTTGCTGCTAGGGCAACAACTATCCATTGGGTGAATTAATCTCACCCGCGATATCCGAAAAAGCCCACAGATCAATCTCATCAAGATCGAGAATGCGTATGCCATGAACTTTCAACGTATCTGATATTTGAGCCCGGTGTTCAGTTGCATGGTGAATCGATTGCGAAATAATCGTAGATCGCGAACGTTCAATTGGTAGCCCCGCCCGCATATATGTATCAATGGAATCAGGTTTATGTGACTGCACGCGCAGTATTTCGTCGGCTTTGCCACAATACTTTTGCAGATCGGCAAGTGGAATAACCATCTCTTGATTTAAGTTCTCATAAACCCACTCACCAGAGATGCGCTGTGCATATCCCCCAGCGGCTAGAACAATGTGATTCGTTAGCTCTTGAATCGACCAATCCTCTAGGGTCAGCTTAAGTTGCCAGTCGGCCTCGTTGAGCTCTTCTAACTTGGCAAGAACAAATTGATTAGCCCACGCCATATGCAAAAGAAGTTTTTCTTGATTAAGCATTGCTGACTCCTAACTTTGGTTTCTCAATTATAAACGACGCGTATCGAGCGCATTGTCATGTGCCAATTTTAACCGCATGAGTGGCATCTCTCGCTGTACTGGTCAGTTGGTTTTTGCTCGCATTTAGAATTACTCGGTGAACGCAACTCTTCGACCTCTGCCGCAAGTAATTCAAGGAGGCATGGGCATCGCCGTCTCCTCCTGGGCGATGGCTCAAGCCGTCTCGCACACTGGAGGTCTCGGCGTTGTCTCTGGCACTGCCATAGACACGGTCATCGCGCGGCGTTTGCAAGATGGCGATACTGATGGCTCGGTCAGACGGGCGTTACAAAGCTTTCCTGACCAAGACTTTGTCGCTGAGGCGTTGAAGAGATTTTTCATCGAAGGTGGCAAAAAATCCGACGTTCCATATTTACTGTTACCGAAATTTAATTTGCATCCAGGCGAATTCGCCTCAAAGTTTTTGGTTGCCGCTAACTTTGTTGAAGTCTGGCTGGCAAAAGAGGGCCACAAGGGACTCATTGGGATAAATTTCCTAGAGAAAGTCCAGATGGCTACACCTGCCTCAATTTATGGCGCTCTGCTTGCAGGTGTTGACTATGTATTGATGGGGGCAGGGATTCCTAGCGAAATCCCCCGTGTGATCCGGGAACTATCTCGGCACGAAGCAAGTAAAGTTTCGATAGATGTAGAAAATGCGACCACCAAATATTATCTCTCCTTTGACCCAGCCCTCATTAACGGTGGTGCAAAGACCCTAATTAACAAACCGCAATTCTTGGCCATCATTTCTTCGCACGCGCTGGCCGGTTATTTAAACCGTGACGATGAAGTTCGACCAGATGGCTTTGTAGTAGAAGGACCGACGGCCGGCGGACATAACGCGCCTCCCCGTGGAAATACTCCCGTTGGTGAGGATGGACAATCGCAATTTTCACCGAAGGATGACGCCGACATCGCTAAAGTAAAAGCTACGGGTCTGCCATTTTGGCTAGCCGGAGGGTATTCAACGCCGGCAAAACTCAAAGAGGCGATTGCCGCAGGGGCCGCTGGCATTCAAGTGGGATCTATATTTGCTTTGAGTTTTGAATCGGGAATTACCGGGGCGTTGCGTTCGCAGATTCTTGAAAAACTCGCCAGCAAAACTTTGAATATCGTGACCGACCCTTACGGCTCCCCCACATCGTTTCCATTTAAATATGCGCAATTGGAAGAGACAATCTCAGATAGCGATGAGTTCAGTTCGCGCATAAAGCTTTGCGATCTCGGTTACCTTCGAAGCGTTATTGAAAAGCCTAATCATCAAATCGCTTATCGCTGCTCTGGCGAACCCGACAAGACTTTTCTCTTTAAGGGCGGCGCAGAGGGGTCAAATAAAAATAAGAAGTGTCTATGTAATGCACTTTTGGCCAATATTGGAATGCCCCAAGTTCGTGCCACTGGTTATGAAGAGCACCCTTTAGTCACACTCGGTTCAGACTTATCGGGTGAAGAGGCGTTGCTTGCGTTGTATCCCAATGGGTGGAGTGCGGCGCAGGCTTTTGAATTCTTAACGGCGTAATCCACACACTCCAAGCGAGTCTTACTGAACTACTTGCTCCAGGTTGCGGTGAGAACTACGTTAGCTGGTCCCACCTTGTATTGCCCTCCAGGAAGGTATGTCACAGATCCATTACTCCAACCCTTGAAGGTAGCTCCAGCTTTAGTTAGTCCTAATGGTGCAGCAACAGTGAAGGTACGACCCTCTACAACAGGTGTCTGCGTTGGAAGCGTTCCAGCGCCCCCACCAAGTGCATATGTAACGGTTCGAGCCTGAGCTTGTGCCCATACGGCAGTTAAAATTATGTCGTTAGCGCCAACGGTGTAAGTAGATCCAGGTTGATACGTATTGCTTCCATCGGTCCAACCAACCAAACTAAATCCGATCTGAGTTATTCCACCGCCGGCATAAACTGTGAAGGACGTACCGGCAGCTACCGGACTCTGCTGCGGAGTAACACCAAAGTTTCCGCCTAGTACATACGTAACCTTTCGGTTCACTGCAGCTACCCATTGGGCGGTAAGAACCACGTTCTGAGTTCCAACATTGTAAAGGCCACCAGGTAAGTAAGTAATCGTGCCGTCATTCCAACCGACCAATGTAAATCCGCCGCGGCTAAATCCTGAACCTGAAGAAAGGTTGAAGCTATCGCCAGATGCAGTGGCCGCCTGAGTTGGAGTTGTTCCAACTACTCCCTGACCTAATTGATATGTAATCCTTTGAAGTACTGCAGGAATCCAAACTGCGGTAAATGTAACGGCGACGTTGCCCATCGTATAAGTGGCCCCGGGTGCGTAGTTTTTGGCGCCATCGCTCCAACTACTTAACGTAAAGCCTGTGCGAGTTAAACCATCACCCAAGTCGAGGGTGAATTTAGCGCCTGAAGCTTTTGGTGTCTCTGTCGGAATAGTTCCGGCACCGTTACCTAGTACATAAGTAACGGATTTAGGTGGGACTGGGCTCCACTGCGCAGTGATCGTAATGCTGGTAGCGCCAACTTTGAATGATGCCCCTGGTGCATACGTTGTTGTTCCAATTAACCAACTGCTAAATGTATTTGCAGCTTTGGTTATGCCAGCTTCATCGGCAAGCGTGAAGGTTGCACCCTCTGCAAGTGCGCTTTGAGTTGGAAGTGTTCCCGTTCCACCATTAAGTGAATAAGTTATCGTGCGAAGAGGCACGACCTTCCATACTGCCGTTAGCGTGATGTCTACTGTCGAGGCAGTGTAAGTAGCACCTGGTGCGTAAACCACTAATCCATTAGTCCAATTGCTAAAGACAAAACCAGAGCGCGAGAAGCCAGTGGCATCTGCAACCTTAAATGTTAAGCCTTGTGCAACTGGATCCTGTGTTGGAAGCGTTCCAGTTCCACCATCGAGAGAGTAAGTAACGTTTCGAGTTGGATTAGCTGTCCAGACTGCTTCAAGAACAAAGTTATTTCCACTCATCGTTACCGATGCGCCTGGATTGTAATTAGTTGAGCCATCGGTCCAACGAGCGAAGGCGTACCCCGCTCTAGTAAATCCGGGGTGGTCGGCAACAATAAAGCTTGCGCCTTCCAATACATCGGCCTGAGTAGGAGCAAGACCCGCCGTTGGCGAAGTCGTAGCTCCAAGACCTAGATTTATTACATAAGTAACCGTGTGTGAAGGATTAGGCGCCCATACTGCCGAGAGCTGGACATTGGATCGAGTGATCGTATATGTCGAGCCAGGTACGAAGTTCGTCGTGCCATCAGACCAACTGTTAAAGGTATAGCCAGGGCGAACTGCGGGCTTGGCTGCAACCGTGAAGCTCAAACCATCTACAACGTCGGCCTGCTTAGGCGCAGTTCCTGGGCCACCTTCTAATGAATAGACGACGCTGAAAGAGCCCGCCTGAGTCCAAAGGTATAGTTTGTTTTTGAAAATTGGTTGGATAACAAAGATCCAGCACTATTAGTACTTGCGGACTGTGTGTAAGAAGTTGAGCCAGTGTTCGTGCTGCCGTTTCCTCTATATGTCCATGTTGTTGCGGCCGCATTAGCTTGTGGAATGGAAACAAATGTGGTTATCGGAATTAAAAGGGATGCAATTAGTATTGAGACTAATCTTTTAGAGGTTCTAATTCGCCAAGAAGTCTTGGCTGGGCCTAATTCAGCAAAAATATCTTCAGAATATTCTTCACGAGAATTGTCGAAACTATCTTCAAAATATCCGTCATCTGAATCGTACATTTTTATGGGCTCGCCGTCTTAGACTTCAAGCGCAAAAAAATTACTAAGGTTTTGGAATTTCTAGCCCCGACATGTAGTGTTCCTTGAGCACGTATATATTGTGAGCGCAGCCTCAAGAAAACAGGGTCAACTAACCCTTCGAGTTTTGCTCGAGTACTCATGGGTAGAATTTATAAATTTAACCTCACGCAACTCTCACTATGTAGTCACTGCGGGTACACACTGAGCGCGAAGGCCCGATGGGTTAGTACTCTTAAAATCGAGAAAGTAAATAAAGAATTTTTATAATGGTGCGAATTCTGACGTGAAATGACGCAGAGATGCAGGCTCTTTTGCGATTTTATAACCGCGTAGTCTTGAGGCGTTTTTGTGGACCTCTGCACAGACTTCAATCACGTAATCAATGTGACTTTGTGTGTACGTACGGCGAGGAATGGCCAGCCGGACAAGCTCCATTGGAGCTGCCACTTCAGTTCCATCGGGTTTGCGTCCGAACATGACTGTACCGATTTCACATCCTCGAATGCCGCCGACTTTATAGAGTTCAACTGCAAGGGATTGGCCTGGGTATTGCAGAGCTGGAATGTGTGGCAAGAAAGCTTTTGCATCGAGGTACACAGCATGTCCCCCGATAGGAAGCATGACTGGAATTCCAAGTTCAGATAGTGCATTTCCAAGATATGCCGTAGATGTAATTCGATATTTCAAATAATCGTGCGAAACGATCTCAGTTAAACCGACAGCTAAGGCCTCCAAATCACGGCCAGCTAAACCACCGTAAGTTGGAAAACCTTCGGTCAAAATTAGTAAGTTGCGACATTTTTCCGCCAACGCATCATCATTAAGCGCAAGCCATCCCCCGATATTTCCAAGCGGATCTTTCTTAGCACTCATTGTCATTCCATCAGCCAACGATGCAATTTCACGAACGATATCAACAATATTGCACTCTGATTGTCCGGCTTCGCGTTCACGAATAAACCATGCATTTTCAGCGAATCGGCAAGCATCTAAAAAGAAGGGAAGATTGTATTTTTTACACATCGCACTAACGGCTTTCAAATTCTCAAGGGAGACAGGTTGTCCTCCACCTGAGTTATTTGTAATCGTCATCATGACAACTGGAATATTTGCAACTCCTGTTTTGATGATGAACTCTTCAAGTGCAACTAGATCCATGTTGCCTTTAAATGGATGTAAACTTGATGGATCGCGACCTTCGGCGATGACTAAATCAACGGCTTCGGCTTTCGAGTATTCAATGTTGGCACGTGTTGTATCAAAGTGGGTGTTGCTTGGAATAACTTTGCCAGGACCACCGAGGGCCGTAAATAAAATCTTTTCAGCAGCTCGACCTTGATGTGTTGGGATTACATGTGTGTAGGGAAAGAGATTTTGAACGGCATCTTTGAACTTAAACCACGAAGGAGAGCCGGCATATGACTCATCACCGCGTTGAATCGCGGCCCATTGATTGCGGCTCATGGCGCCTGTACCTGAATCGGTAAGTAGGTCAATGAGGACATCATCTGAGTGCAAAGAAAAAAGGTTATTGCCAACACCAGTAATGAGTTTTTCGCGCTGTTCCTGCGTAGTCATAGCAATGGTTGCTACAGAGTGAATCTTGAAGGGCTCAATAATCGTTTTAAATTCCATTGCAAAATGTTAGACACATACGCAGCGGGAAGATTGAATTCGGCTGGGGCCAGCACTTTAACCAGTCATTACGGCCTTTTTCGGCCAAACTCCACCATTTGGAAGGAAACGAGAGGTATCAGGCGCACATCGTTGACCGAGTCCAAAAGCCAACCTAGGCTACGAGGATGCCTTCGCTAGGAGAGATTAATGCGATGGATGGTGCAAAGGCGCACGAGTTATTTGCGCGCTGCACTATCGCATCGCAATATTGCGACACCCTGGTGAAGACTCGACCATATTTTAGTGAAGACAATCTCCTTAGCGCCTCCGATCAAGCAACGCGCAATCTGAATGCGAAAGCATTGTTAGTTGCCTTCTCGGGCCACCCTCGTATCGGTGAGCGAAAAGCGCATTCGGCATGGGCAAGTGCTGAACAGTCCGGTGTTTCTGCCGATGATGCCAAAGTTTTAGCGGATTTAGCCGCTGCCAACTTGGCATATGAGGAAAAGTTTGACCATGTATTTCTCATCTGTGCCACGGGAAAGTCTGGCGCAGAAATGCTGGCCGAGTGCAAGCGCCGAATCAATAACTCCCCCGAAGTAGAGATCGAGGAAGCTCGCGAGCAGTTGAGACTAATTAATCGAATTCGAATACATAAATTGTTGGAGGAAGCATGAGCACGCTATCGACACATATCTTGGATACAACTACTGGACAGCCAGCTGCGGGAGTGAAAGTCACCCACAGTGTTGATGGAAAGCTCGTTGCAAATGGGGTTACAAATGGCGATGGTCGCGTCGCTGATTTACTAGGTGGCCAACCAATAACTGCTGGCAACCACACATTAACTTTTGAAGTCGGCCCATATTTTGCTGCAGATAATCGTGAGACCTTCTTTAGTGATATCAACGTTGACTTCGTCGTCACTGACGTAAACCCTAATTACCATGTTCCACTTCTGCTCAGCCCATTTAGTTTCACCAGTTACAGAGGGAGCTAACTATGAAAATCGAACTCGGCGAGAACCGTTACGGCAAAGCAGAGAATCGAGTAGTTAGAATCACTCGTGAGCAGGGCACGCATCACATCCTCGACCTCAACGTCTCGGTGCAGTTTAGCGGCGATTTCGCTGATACGCACTTAACTGGATCCAATGCCAAAGTTCTGCCTACTGATACGCAGAAAAATACCGTCTTTGCTTTTGCGCAAAAGTATCCAGCGATGGAACCAGAAGCTTTCGGCTTAAAACTCTGCGAACATTTCTTGGATACCCAAACCCACGTAACTCGGGCCGAAGTGCGCCTAGAGCAATATCTTTGGGACCGCATTCTGGTTGATGGAAAACCGCACCCACGCGCATTTCAAAAAAATACTAGCCTGACTCGCACCGCTCGAGTCGTCATGGATCGCACTGCCAATGGTGGCAAAGAGGCATTTGTAAGTAGCGGAGTTGAAGATCTAGTCATTCTTAAAACTAGCGATAGTGAGTTCACGGGATTTATCAAAGATCACTACACAACTTTGCCAGAGGCAACTGATCGAATCATGGCTACGCAAGTAACTGCAAAATGGCGCCACGATAGCCATGATGTTGCAGTGCTTTCAAAGAAAGATTTTGCAAAGAGTTTCACCAAAGCAACGGAAAAAATGTTGGCAACTTTTGCCGAGCATTACAGTCTCTCACTCCAACAAACTCTGTTTGAAATGGGCAAAGCGATGATTACCGAGCAGCCAGATATCTGCTCAGTGCGTATGAGTCTTCCTAATAAACACCATTTCCTAGTAGATCTCTCGCCGTTTGGTCAAGAGAATAAGAGTGAGGTTTTTATCGCCGCCGATCGTCCATACGGTCTCATTGAGGCCGTTGTTAATCGCGATGATGCTCCTGACGCCGGCTTTATCTGGCCGGCTTGGTAAAGGAGTAGTACATGGATTTCTTTAGACCTAAAACTCTTGCAGAGGCGTTAGCTCTTAAATCGGCGCACCCTTTAGCTCTATGCATCAACGGTGGAACCGATGTCATGGTCGAATTAAACTTTGATCGCAAGCGTCCTGAAGTGCTTCTTGATTTAAGTGCCGTAGAAGAGTTAAGTCAGTGGAGCCACGAGGGCGAGAACATCAACTTAGGCGCAGGTGTTTCATACTCACGAATCCAAGCTGAACTTGCGGAGTTTCTTCCAGGTCTAGCAATGGCATCACGAACCGTGGGCTCGCTACAGATCAGAAATCGCGGCGGAGTTGGTGGCAATTTAGGTTCGGCTTCGCCTGCCGGTGATGCGCACCCTTCACTTCTTTCAACGGGTGCAACAGTCAATGTTGCAAGTGTTCAAGGTAAGCGCTCGATAGATATTCATGAGTTCTTTATCGGACCTAAGAAGAGTGCGCTAAAGGCCGATGAAATTATTACAACTATCGTGATTCCAAAGGCCCGCGGCGGCCAGCAATATTCAAAGATTGGTACGCGCAATGCAATGGTTATCGCCGTCTGCTCCTTTGGTTTAGCAATCGATGCAACTGCCAAAACCGTTGGCACTGGAATCGGTTCAGCTGGACCTACTCCACTTCGCGCGCCAGAGGCTGAGGCCTTTGCTGCCAGTAAATTGGATTGGGCAAACGGCGCGGCGATTTCTCCCGACGTACTTAAAGAGTTTGGCGCATTAGTTTCCGCCGCCGCGCGTCCCATCGATGATATTCGTGGCAC
>CAILBF010000162.1 GCA_903832395.1 uncultured Actinomycetes bacterium
CCGCCGCATCGAACTTGGGTCAAACGAAGTGAGGAAAGTCCGCTTGTAAGCAGGAGCTTTGAAATTATCCCGTTAAAACCAAAACCAAGCGCGCCAAAGAGCGCGAGAATTTCACCTTTACGAGTTGCCCACATCGGACCAGCCTAGTGGTTTAAAAGGCGCTTTCCGGAATATTCATGATTGAACCATTGGTTGCTTCAACGATTACTCGATCGGCTGCGATATGTGGCAAAAAGTTAGTAACGAAGAATTTAGCTGATGCAATCTTTCCAGAATAGAAATCAGTATCTTTACCGGCGTTAGGTAGCTTCTCGAGCGCGATATCAGCTTGGCGAATCAACAACCAAGCGGTAATGATGTCACCAACAGCCATTAAGCAACGTGACGTATTGAGTCCAACAAGATAGATCTTTTCTGGATCCTCTTGTGACTCCACAGCATGAGCGATCAGAACTGCGATGATGCCATTGAGATTCCCAAGGGCTGTAAAGAGAGCAGCTTTCTCCTCTGAATGACTACCCCCAGATTCGGCAAATTTCTGAATCTCTTTTCCAAGTAGACCAATTGCACGGCCGCCATCTTTAACAATTTTGCGGAAGAAGAAATCGAGGCCTTGAATTGCAGTGGTGCCTTCGTACAACGTATCGATTTTGGCATCACGTACGTATTGTTCAAGGGGCCAATCTTGTGTAAAGCCAGAACCACCAAAAGTCTGAAGTGATTCAGTTCCAAGAAGCGTCCATGATTTTTCAGAGCCGTAACCTTTAACAACCGGCAGCATTAAATCGTTGCGCGCAATCATGTCGGCTAATCTGTCGGCATCGCCAGCGGCTTCAGCCAACTCAATCTCGTCCTGAATAGAGGCGGTATAAAGCACTAAAGCGCGCATGCCTTCGGAGTATGACTTTTGAACCATTAATGATCGGCGGACATCGGGGTGATGAATGATTGTGACACGCGGGCTAGCTTTATCATTCATGACTTTCATATCGCCGCCCTGCACGCGTACTTTGGAATAACTAAGCGCTTGCTGGTATCCAGCAGAAAGCGTTGCAATTGCTTTAGTTCCAACCATCATTCGTGCAAACTCAATTACTTTAAACATCTGTGCAATACCTTCATGCACCTCTCCAAGGAGATATCCAACTGCAGGTTCATGCTCTCCGAGATTCATTTCGCACGTTGACGAAACATTGAGTCCCATCTTGTGCTCAACATTTGTTACGTAGACACCATTGCGCTTACCTAATACGCCAGTTTCTTTATCGAACATAAATTTAGGAATTAGAAATAATGACAGACCTTTTGTTCCTGGGCCGCCACCTTCGCGCCTGGCAAGAACGAAGTGCATGATATTTTCATAGAGATCGGCATCGCCGGAAGTAATAAAACGTTTCGTTCCTGTAACGTGCCACGTTCCATCGGCCTGCTGCACAGCTTTGCTGCGTCCAGCACCAACATCGGAACCTGCATCAGGTTCGGTTAGCTGCATTGTTGCGCCCCAATGCTTATCAACCATAAGTTTTGCCATCTGCTTTTGTTCGGCTGTACCGAGTACATAAGCAACTTGGGCAAAGGCATAACCCGAGGCGTAAATATGAATTGCAGGGTTTGAACCCAAGACCATTTCCGCGATTGCCCAGCGAATCGATGCAGGGATTTTCATTCCACCAAGTTCAACAGGCGCATCAAGTCGCCACCATTCACCGTTGACATATGACTCGTAAGATTTTTTAAAACTTGCAGGAACAGTGACGTCACCAGTGGCTTTATTAAAAACAGTTCCCATACGGTCGCCTTCAATAAAAGATGCGGCAAGATCGTTCTCACATAGACGCTTCATCTCTTCGAGCATGCCCGATGCAGTGTCGCGGTCGATGTCGGCATAAACGGAAGTACCTAAAACTTTTTCGCGCCCTAAGAGGTCAAAGAGGCAGAATTCAATATCGCGCAGGTTGGCTGTGTAATGGCTCATGGGGAAATAATGCTACTGGTCAGTAACTTATGCAAGCGCAAAAGGGAGTTGCACCCTGTGTTGCCGGCTTAAGGAGGGGCTTTTAAGGGATAGGGTTCTGCGCGTGCTACTAAGTGATCGCGATATCCGAGCTGAAATCGCCGCCGGACGAGTGGGGTGTGAGCCCTTTACCGAATCCATGATTCAGCCATCCTCAGTCGATGTCCGCCTGGATAAGTTTTTCCGCGTTTTTGAGAATCATAAGTACAGCGTCATTGATCCATCGATAGAACAGGCCGAGCTAACACGCGAAGTAATCGCCGAGGGCGATTCACCATTTATCTTGCATCCAGGTGAGTTTGTTTTAGCCAGCACTTATGAAGTTATTACGTTGCCCGACGATATTGCTGGTCGACTAGAGGGCAAGTCCTCTTTAGGCCGACTTGGCTTACTCACGCACTCAACTGCCGGTTTTATCGATCCAGGTTTTAGCGGCCACATCACGCTCGAGCTCTCAAATGTCGCAAATCTTCCCGTTAAATTATTTCCCGGCATGAAAATCGGCCAACTCTGCCTCATCCGTCTTTCATCCCCTGCCGAACACCCGTATGGCAGCGAGAAGTATGGCTCCAGATACCAGGGCCAACGCGGGCCAACGGCCAGCCGCTCATTTATAAATTTTCATAAGTCAAAAATAGATTAACTTCACTGGAATCAACCCGGCCAAAAAGCGGTTTAATTAACTATGAAAACAATCATCATCATTGGCGTTATCGCTCTCATCCTCGTCTTTTTTATCGCACAGTACAACCGTCTAATTCGCCTGAATATCTCAGTGAATGAAGCATGGGCACAGATTGAAGTCCAGCTAAAACGTCGTGCCGATTTAATCCCTAACTTAGTAGAAACAGTAAAGGGATATGCCAAGCATGAGCAGTCAACTTTCGATGCCGTTGTCGCTGCGCGAGCTAAAGCAACAAGTGCCTCCACAGTTGCAGATGTTGCCGCTGCCGATGGAATGGTCACGCAAGCATTGCGCGGGTTGCTAGCAGTCGCTGAGGCGTATCCAGACTTAAAAGCATCAGCTAACTTTCTATCTTTGCAAGAAGAGTTATCAACGACTGAAAATAGAGTCGCCTTTAGTCGCCAGTTTTATAACGACAACGTGCGCTCGCTGAACACTGCAGTAAAGACCGTTCCAACGAATTTTTTTGCCGGCTTTGCTAAGGTCACAGAGCGCGAGTTCTATGTAGTTGAAGATCCGCAAGATCGCAATGCGCCAAAAGTTACTTTTTAATCTCAATGAATTTTAGAAAGTTACAGGCTGCAAACCAGCGTAAAACAGTTGGTCTACTCATGGGAATGGGTCTTCTAGTAGGGCTCGTTGTTTTTGCCGCCCTTACTTATTTCGGTAATACCACTGTAGGGATTGTTCCAATCGCTGTTGGCATTGCGCTAGTTTCTGTTTGGGGCTCGTACTACGGCTCAGACAAACTAGTCATCACAATGACTGGCGCAAAATTAATTCAAGAGTCTGATAACCCAAAACTATTTAATTTAATTCATGAAGTTACGATTTCATCTGGACTTCCAATGCCGAAGGTGGCAATTGTTACTGACACGGCGCCAAACGCCTTTGCAACTGGACGAAATCCAGAGCACGCTTTGATCGCATTTACCACTGGAATTTTAGAGGTCATGGATCGCGACCAACTGCAAGGAGTTATCGCACATGAGATGGCGCATGTTGCTAACCGAGATACTTTAGTTTCTGCCGTTGCGGCAACGACTGCTGGAGCAATTGCAATCTTGAGCGACATTTTGACCCGCATGATGTGGTTTGGTGGCGGACGCGATCGTGATCGTGACAACAATGGCAACCCAATCGCGCTGATCGTTTCGCTTCTGATTCTAGTTTTGGCACCTCTTGCTGCCGTGTTATTAAAGTCAGCTATTTCGCGCAAACGCGAATCACTCGCCGATGCCACAGCCGTTGATTTCACCCGCAACCCTGCAGGGTTACGAAGTGCATTAGAAGTTCTAGAAGCTGATTCAACGGTTGTGCGTCAAAAATCTACTGCCGTTGCTCACATATGGATCGAATCACCATTAGATGGAAAATCGGTCTCGAAGTTATTTTCTACGCATCCACCAATTGCCGAACGCATCGCAACGCTTAAAGCTATGGAGTCTTTAAACTAAGCTTGAGCGTTAGGGAAAAAGAGCGTGAATGCCGCACCTTGTCCAGGTTTTGAAATCACTCCGACCTTTCCACCATGTGCCTTCATCACTGCATCAACGATAGATAAACCTAGACCGCTGCCCTCATTGCTATTTCTCTGTCGTGAAGGGTCGGCACGGAAAAAGCGTTCAAATATCTTCTTCTGATCGGCCTCACTCAATCCAGGGCCGTTATCGGCAACAGTTATATATGCACCGTCGCTCTCACCGCGAGCAGAGATCGTTATCGCAGATCCTTCAGGTGTATGAATTCGTGCATTCGCTAGCAAATTCGTAATCACTTGATAGATACGATCTGAGTCTCCGAGTGTGTAGAGCTCACTAGGCATTTCAACAGTTATTGGATGCTGTGGGCCAGCAGCTGCAGCTGA
>CAILBF010000163.1 GCA_903832395.1 uncultured Actinomycetes bacterium
TGAAGCGGGAACAAAGATCGTTCAACTCGGATATACATCTGAAGGTGAAGTCGATGACATGGTCGACCAAGCACAGGCCGAAGTTTATGCAGTTACTGAGCGCCGATCATCTGAAGACTATGTTCAGCTATCGACATTATTGCCACAAGCCCTCGATGAGATTGAAGCGATCTCTAAAGGCATCGGCGTTGAAGGCGTTAAGACTGGCTTCAAAGATCTCGATGCACTTACTCACGGCTTCCATCCAGGTAACATGATTATTCTGGCCGCTCGTCCTGCGATGGGTAAGTCAACACTTGGTTTAGATATCGCTCGACATGCATCGATTGCTAATGGTTTAACATCGGTAATCTTTTCACTTGAAATGTCGAAGTCGGAAATTACTATGCGTATGCTCTCGGCCGAAGCACGTGTTGGCTTAAACAATATTCGTGCCGGTACATTATCTGATGATGAATGGTCACGTCTTGCCCGCCGTATGGGTGAAATCTCTGAGGCACCCTTATTTATTGATGATTCACCTAACCTTTCCATGATGGAGATCCGTGCTAAAGCCCGCCGCTTAAAGCAGCGCCATAACCTCAAACTCATTGTTATTGACTACTTACAGCTGATGTCGTCAGGTAAGAAAGTTGAAAACCGCCAGCAAGAAGTCTCGGAATTCTCACGTCACTTGAAGTTGATGGCAAAAGAGTTAGATATTCCAGTTATCGCGATCTCACAGCTCAATCGTGGTCCAGAGCAGCGCACCGATAAGAAACCCATGCTCTCTGACTTACGCGAATCGGGCTCTATCGAGCAGGATGCCGACGTTGTTATTTTGCTTCACCGCGATGATATGTATGACCAACAAAACCGCACAGGTGAGGCCGATCTAATTGTTGCTAAACACCGTAACGGACCAACGCGCACAATCACCGTTTCAGCTCAACTGCACTATGCACGTTTCTACGATATGCCACAGAACCCGGGTGCTGGAACAGACTGGACACAAGGACGCGAAGCAGCAGCACCTGAAGATAATGGTTTTGGAGCCTAAATAAATTTAATGTGCCGCTGTACGAGCACGATCGGCCAGAACAATTCCAGTAACAACGATAACGGCTCCAACTAATTGCAGGAAGTTCCATCGCTCATAAAGCCACCACCACGCAAAAATTCCGGCGAATACTGGCTCTGCCATTCCAATCACACTGCTAGTTGATGCAGAGAGTAATTTAATTCCTTTAACAACGAGAATATACGGGGCTATCGTTCCCATAGTGACCACCCAGGCAATCAAAACCCAACCCGGCGCGCTATAAGCGGCAAATCTTCCTTGTAGATTAATAGATTGAGTAAATATCTCTATCGGAAAATTCCAGATTGGCAGCACGATTAAAAGTCCAAGCGTTGCAATTCCAAAGCCAAATGCTGACAATGACTCGGCATCGCGAGTACGAGAAAGTTTTTCGCCGAGCAGAAAATATGCCGCGAGTGCAATTGCATCAAAGAGCGCGGCAATAACACCGATTGGATCAAGGGTCTGGCCCTTCCACACTTGTGCAATACAGAGCATGCCGCCGAAAGCTAGCGCGATGGACAGCCACATTTGCTTAGATACATGCTTTTTCAACACATATCGGAGCCACAGAAGAATCCAAATGGGGGCAGTAAATTCAAGGAGCAGGCCAATGCTTACGTGCATACGCGTAATTGCGATGAAGTAGAAGACTTGGACAGCCAAAAAGCCAACTAGACCATACGCAATTAGCCACGGGAGTTCGGCTTTGCTAACGCGGAATTTGTGACGGTATCTCACAAAAATGTACGTTCCAAGAATAAGAAAGGCACCGCCGCATCGAACTTGGGTCAAACGAAGTGAGGAAAGTCCGCTTGTAAGCAGGAGCTTTGAAATTATCCCGTTAAAACCAAAACCAAGCGCGCCAAAGAGCGCGAGAATTTCACCTTTACGAGTTGCCCACATCGGACCA
>CAILBF010000164.1 GCA_903832395.1 uncultured Actinomycetes bacterium
ATCTAATAAATCGCGAACATGGATGAAGCCAACAACTTCATCCGTTGATCCGCGGACAACCGGGTAGCGTGAATGCGCCTTATCAACGGCTAATTCAATCGCTTTGCCAACGGTGAGCGTTGCATCCATGAAATCAACTTCAGTGCGCGGAACCATTACTTCATGGACCTGTCGCTCTGATGCATTGAAGACTTCTTCAACAATGTCGCGCTCTTCGGCAGTAAGGGCTGCATGGCCGGCTACTAAATCAAGTAGCTCTTCTTCACTCATTGCACTTCGTTGCTCTTTTGGATCAACGCCAAATAAACGCACAACAAAATCGGTTGAATGGGAGAGCAGCCAAATAATTGGTCTGAAAATCTTCGCGATGACATCGATAATTCCAGCCGATGCAAGCGAAATTTCTTCGGAGCGAAATAACGCAAGACGCTTTGGTACGAGCTCGCCAAAGACAAGCGAGAAATAGGCGATCACTAACGTCACGCCGATAATTGAAAGCGTTGTGCTCAAGCCATGCGATAGTCCGCGCTTCTCAAGCCATGGGATTACAAAGCCACCGAGTTTTTCTGCACCTAGAGCAGCCGATAAAAAGCCGCAGAAAGTCACGCCGACTTGGGCCGCAGCTAAAAAGCGGTTCGGGTTTTGTGCTAACTGTGCAACGCGAGCGCCACGTTTTCCACGTGAGGCTAATTGACGAACCTGACTATCGCGGAGAGAAATGAGCGCTATTTCAGCGGCAACAAAAAGTGCGGCCGTGAGGATGAGGGCTGCCACTACAGCCAAATCAATAAACAGTGTTCCTAGCGAGTGCGACTCCATTATGAACGTAACTATACGGCACCCCCTCGGTTGCGGTCTTTGCATATAAGGCTTTACCGCGTAACCTTGCCAACGTTGGCCGACCGGCCATCACCTTCATCCTCGGACCGTCGGGCACGTACCTGCCCGGAGAAGGAGAGAAATCTCATGGCATCAGTAGTTTTCGAAGCCGCATCACGTATCTATCCAGGCACAACAGCACCTGCAGTTGATAAATTAAATCTCACTGTCAATGACGGTGAGTTTTTGGTTTTAGTCGGCCCATCAGGTTGCGGTAAGTCAACATCACTTCGTATGTTGGCAGGACTTGAAGAAATCGACACTGGTCGGATCTTGATCGGTGATCGCGACGTTACAAACGTTGCACCAAAAGATCGCGATATCGCGATGGTCTTCCAGTCATATGCGCTTTACCCACATATGACGGTTGCAGAGAATATGGGCTTTGCATTAAAAATTGCAGGCACACCAAAAGATGAGCGCGAACGCCGCGTCCTTGAAGCGGCAAAACTGCTCGACCTTGAGCCTTACTTAGAGCGCAAGCCAAAAGCTCTTTCAGGTGGACAACGTCAGCGCGTTGCAATGGGTCGCGCAATTGTTCGCGAACCTCAGGTCTTCCTTATGGATGAGCCTTTATCAAACCTTGATGCGAAGTTGCGCGTTGCAACTCGTACACAAATCGCTGCACTACAGCGCCGCCTTGGAATCACAACGGTTTACGTAACGCACGACCAAGTTGAAGCTATGACGATGGGTGATCGCGTTGCAGTACTTAAAGATGGCTTGCTCCAGCAAGTAGATACACCACGTAATCTTTACGATAACCCAGCAAACGCTTTCGTTGCCGGCTTTATCGGATCTCCGGCAATGAACTTGCTCAATGCACCAATCGTTAATGGCCAGGCAATGCTTGGAAATCTTGGAATCGCAGTGCCAACATCAGCTGGCAACGAGGTCACTGTTGGTGTTCGCCCAGAGGGCTTTACTCCAGCAAGTGATGGCTTCCATGTATTGGTCGAGGTTGTTGAAGAGCTTGGCTCGGATGCATTTGTTTACGGAAAACCAGCCGATACGAACGTTAAGTTTGCTCAAGCAGGAGATGAAGGCGCACAGATCATCGTGCGCTGGGATCCAAAGAATCCTCCAAAGCCAGGTGAGACAATTGCTGTCACTGCAAATCCATCGTCAGTGCACTTGTTTAACTCAACAACTGGAGAGCGTATTTAACTACTAATTAAAAAAACCCGCGGAGCATAAAGCTCCGCGGGTTTTTTATGCGCCGGTTTTAACTGGAGAATTTTCTAGCAATGCCCACTCTTCGTCAGTAAATAACCGTGAGCGAATGAGAAAGCGTTTGCCCTCTGGTGACTCGAGTGAGAAACCTCCGCCACGGCCAACAACGACATCGATTGTTAAATGGGTGTGTTTCCAATACTCAAATTGTGAGGCCGACATCCAAATTTGAATTGGCTCAGCGATGTCAGTGATTATGAATTCACCGATTAATACATCGGAGCCACCCACACGGAATTCACCTTTGAGGTAACACATAGGCGAAGATCCATCACAGCACCCACCTGATTGATGAAACATCAGTGGGCCGTTTATTTTAGTGAGCTTTAGTAATAGCTCTGCCGCCTCGGGTGTGTAATCAACGCGAGACGGCAGAGACATTAGTACTCCTTAAAAGAAACCGAGCTTGTTTGGTGAGTATGAAACTAGCAGGTTCTTTGTTTGTTGGTAGTGATCAAGCATCATCTTATGGTTCTCACGGCCAATTCCAGAGGCTTTGTAACCACCGAAGGCGGCACCAGCTGGATATGCGTGATAACAGTTAGTCCATACGCGCCCAGCTTGGATTGCTCGGCCCGCACGATATGCAGTATTCATATCGCGAGTCCAGACTCCAGCACCTAGGCCGTACAAACTGTCGTTGGCGATTTCCATAGCGTTATCGAAACCATCAAACTTTGTAACTGATACAACTGGACCAAAGATCTCCTCTTGGAAGATACGCATTTTGTTATGGCCTTCAAAGATAGTTGGCATAACGTAGTAGCCACCGGAAAGTTCTCCGCCCAAATCTGCGCGTTCTCCTCCAGTAATTACCTTTGCGCCCTCTTTCTTGCCGATATCTAAGTAAGAGAGGATTTTTTCTAACTGATCAGAACTGGCTTGGGCACCAATCATTGTTGATAGATCTAGCGGGTGTCCCTGCTTAATTGCATTGGTACGTGCAGTGACGTCACCTAAGAACTTGTCATACATCTTTGTATCAATGAGTCCGCGGGAAGGACAGGTACAAACTTCACCCTGATTCACGGCAAACATTACGAAGCCTTCTAGGGCCTTGTCATAAAATGCATCATCCTCTGCTGCAACATCGGCGAAGAAGATATTCGGACTCTTGCCACCAAGTTCAAGCGTGACAGGGATGATGTTTTCAGATGCGTACTGCATGATGAGGCGTCCCGTTGAGGTTTCACCAGTGAATGCGATCTTTGCAATACGTGGAGATGATGCAAGTGGCTTTCCAGCTTCGACACCAAAACCGTTAACGATATTGACGACGCCATCTGGCAATAGATCTTTAATGATGTCCATTAAAAATAGAATTGAGACAGGAGTCTGCTCGGCTGGCTTTAGGACGACACAGTTACCTGCGGCAAGGGCTGGAGCTAACTTCCAGACGGCCATCAAGATTGGGAAGTTCCACGGAATAATTTGGCCAACTACACCAAGAGGTTCGTGGAAGTGATAGGCAACAGTGTCTTCATCTAACTCACCGGCAGATCCTTCTTGAGCACGGATAGCGGCGGCAAAGTATCTGAAGTGATCGATGGCAAGTGGAATATCAACATAGAGCGCTTCACGAATTGGCTTTCCGTTTTCCCATGTTTCGGCAACGGCGATAGCTTCGACATTTGCCTCCATGCGATCGGCGATCTTGTTCAAAATGATTGCGCGAGCAGTTGCAGATGTCTTGCCCCATGCAGGAGCGGCTGCATGGGCGGCATCTAGCGCCTTATCAATATCTTTAGCATTTCCGCGCGCAACATCACAGAAGACTTTTCCAGTTACTGGCGTGACATTTTCGAAGTATTGACCTGAATCTGGCTTTTCATACTTGCCATTGATCCAATGGTCATACCGTTGTAAATATGTAACTTTGCTTCCGGGTTGCCCCGGTGCTACGAAATCAGTCATTTCTACTCCAATTCAAAGCACGCGAAGTGCGCACTTAGTTGCATTGAAAGTAGACCTCATATGAGAGCCTGACAAGAGGTGAGCGAGTTCTACCTCTCCAAAGTGTGGCGAATAGAGAGTTAAGCCATTGCTTTCTTTAGATTTTCATCGATCGATGCCAAGAACTCCTGGGTTGTTTGCCAAGGGGCATCCCTAGAAATCAAGAGTGAGAGATCCTTAGTCATATGTCCCTGCTCAACTGTCTCAATACAGATACGCTCTAGAGTGTCGCAGAATGCAGCGAGCTCTGGATTGTTATCTAACTTTGCACGGTGGGCTAAACCACGAGTCCATGCAAAGATCGATGCAATCGGATTTGTAGAGGTTGCATTGCCCTTTTGGTGCTCACGATAGTGACGAGTCACAGTTCCGTGCGCAGCTTCAGACTCAACAATTTTTCCATCTGGTGTCATCAAAACTGATGTCATTAAACCAAGTGAGCCATAACCCTGAGCAACAGTGTCGGATTGAACATCGCCGTCATAGTTCTTACATGCCCAGACATATCCACCCTCCATGCGAAGGGACATCGCAACCATGTCATCGATTAAGCGGTGCTCATACCAAATTCCAGCTGTATCAAAAGCAGCCTTAAACTCAGCTTGGAAAATCTCTTCAAAGATATCTTTAAAGCGACCATCGTAGGCTTTCAAAATTGTGTTCTTAGTTGAAAGGTACACAGGGAACTTACGGTTAAGTCCATAGTTCAGTGATGCGCGTGCAAAGTCCCGGATTGATTCATCCATGTTGTACATACCCATTGCAACACCTGATGATGGAAAATCAAAGACGTTATATTCAATTGGCTTTGAACCATCTTCCGGGACAAAGGTCATTGTTAATTTGCCCGCACTTGGAACTAGGAAATCTGTGGCTTTGTACTGATCACCAAAAGCGTGGCGGCCAATAACAATTGGCTTAGTCCAATGAGGTACTAGGCGGGGCACATTGCTGATAATGATTGGTTCACGAAAAATAACGCCACCCAAGATATTGCGGACGGTTCCATTAGGCGATCTCCACATCTTTTTAAGGCCAAATTCCTCAACGCGGGCCTCATCCGGAGTGATAGTCGCGCACTTGATGCCAACACCATGCTTTTGAATTGCATGAGCTGAATCAATGGTTACTTGATCATCGGTTGCGTCGCGATTCTCCATGCCAAGGTCGTAGTAATCGAGCTTCACATCAAGGTAAGGAAGGATCAATGATTCCTTAATGAATTGCCAGATGATGCGCGTCATTTCATCGCCATCTAATTCGACAACGGTTCCTTCTACTTTGATCTTGGCCATGCTTGGAGCCCCCTATTTAGAGTGTTTGGACGTCTGCCTGTTTTGCGCGAACAGCTTCAGCTGCAGCTTTTAGTGCGGATAGTTCTGAATCTGTAAGTGCGCTTTCAACAACTTTCTTAATTCCATTGCGGCCAATCTCGGCTTCAACACCAAGGTAGACACCAGTAATTCCATATTCGCCATCTACCCATGCACATACCGGCATAACAGCGCCTGAATCTTCAATGACAGCCTTAGCCATGCGCGCAGCTGCAGCCGATGGCGCGTAATAAGCCGAACCCGTTTTAAGAAGTGCGACGACTTCGGCGCCACCATTGCGAGTGCGATCTACTAGTTCATCAATCTCAGTTTGCGATAAAAGTTCGCTGAGCGCTTTGCCGTTGACTGTGCAGCGACTTGGAACTGGAACCATTGTGTCGCCATGTGAACCAAGAGTAAGTGTCTTGACTGCGCCAACCTTGACCGCAAGTTTTTCAGCAACAAAATTAGTAAAGCGTGCAGTGTCGAGCATTCCTGCCTGGCCCATCACACGGTGCTTAGGAAAACCAGTTGCGAGTTGGGCGAGGGCGGTCATTTCATCAAGTGGATTTGAAACAACAATAATGACGGCGTTAGGTGAGTGCTTAGCAATATTTTCAGCCACTCCGCGAACGATGCCGGCGTTAACTCCGATTAGATCCATACGGCTCATGCCGGGCTTGCGTGGAAGACCTGCAGTAATTACTACAACATCAGAGTTTGCCGTTGCTTCGTATCCAGCGCCTTCGGCGGTTGTTGTTGCGCCAATAACTTTAGTTTCAAAACCTTCAATAGAGCGGGATTGATTCATATCTAGGGCCAAACCTTCAGGTTTGCCTTCAACGATATCTGTAAGAACTACTGTGTCAAAAACATCGAATTCGGCTAATCGAAGTGCAGTTGTTGAACCATAAAAACCTGCACCAACTACAGTTACTTTTGCGCCCATGGCGTGATCCCCTTTTTAACTCTGTGAAGCACTAAGCCAACTCTACCGTCCGTGAGGAAGCGCAACTGCCAATGCAAAGAGGGCAACGGCAATCACAAGCGGAAAATAAAAGTCGAATTTACGCAAGTGACGCCCTTTGAGTGCTACACCTGCAGTACCAGCTGCAATAAAAAGTGACCCACCTCGCACTATTCCGCCAATACCTAGCGCTATGCCAACAAGTATGGCTACATTGCTAATGATGGTGAGCAGGCGATTACTTAACTGCACGCATCTACTACATTCTTGATGAGCATTGCTCGCGTCATTGGTCCAACACCGCCAGGCATAGGTGCAACCCATGATGCAACATTCATCACGCCAGGGTCTACATCGCCGAGCAAGCCTGCATCCGTGCGAGAAATTCCCACATCAATAACTACTGCGCCAGGTTTAATCATGTCGGCTTTAAGAAAATGGGCCTGACCAATTGCAGCGACAATAATGTCGGCATTCTTAGTATGTGTTAATAAATCTTTTGTACCCGTATGCGTCAAAGTAACGGTCGCATTTTCTTGTTTGCGCGTTAGCAATAGTCCAAGTGGTCGCCCAACAGTTAGGCCTCTACCAATTACGGTTACTTCAGCACCTTTCGTACTAATTCCATAATGCGTGAGAAGTTCAACAATTCCATGTGGCGTGCATGGCAAAGGTGCGTCATATCCGGAGACTAAACGGCCTAAATTCATAGGGTGTAAGCCATCGGCATCTTTAGTTGGATCGATGGCTTCTAAGATTCTTTGAGTATTAATTCCCTTTGGCAGTGGAAGTTGAACAATGTATCCAGTGCACTCAGGTGATGCATTGAGATCTTTAATTGCCGCCATTACATCGGCTTCAGTGGCATCGGCTGGCAGGTCTACGCGGATTGAGTTAATACC
>CAILBF010000165.1 GCA_903832395.1 uncultured Actinomycetes bacterium
GCCGTACAAGTTCCACCTAAGCGAAATTGCGGATTTGGGTCTGTGACTGGGGTTAACTTGACTTTAAAAATCGGCCCCTGCCAGATCCTTTTACCCCCAGGAATATTGCCGCAAGCAAATTTCGCACCGTTCACAACGGTGGTGTTGCCTTGCTTAGAACACGTTGCTCCTGCAATTACAGGAGAAGCCGAAGCATTTATGGCCAAAAGTTGCGCTAGACAAAGCCCAATGAGACTGGCTAGAAGCAGTTTCTTTCTCATACTCTCAACACCGTCATATTTGCTGATATTTGTGCATGAAGCGCCTGCACAAAAAACGCTCCTTTTTACGGTCTTTAAATCGAGACCGTTTGCAGTTGGTTTGAGGCGGTGATGAGTTACTAAAGATTACGAGAGGGCCATCTAATGAATCCAAACGGACTTAAACTTTCCAATAAACTCAGTATTTTTCTCGCCCTAATTTCAATTTTGCTTGCATCGAGTATTCAAATGATTGATGTGGCAAATGCTGAGGTCGGCACGACATATACAATGTCAGGAGTCCGAACCACGAAGATTCCATTCAATGTAATAGCTGGGCAAACCTTACTTATCACCGCCGTAAGTGCATTTAAGGGAATTGTGGGTTCGTGTGTAGCAAGAACATCTAAAGGCCAAAAGGTCGCAAATTTTCTTGGAGGCAATGGACCTGGAGACGGTTTCTATTGGGGCGGTGACACTTACTCGTACGCTGTATTTACTGCGACAGCAACAGATCAACTGATACTTGAGTGCAAATATCTCACAAGGGAAGCTGAGGGTGGTCGTCTAACATTGAGCCAGGCAAATCTAAATGAATCGCCAGTAGTTAGTCGTTTGCTTGTTACGAAAATAAAGCCGGGAGAAACGGTATTTTTTAAGTTTCATGCTGAGGCAAATATAAATCAGGAGTTTACTGTAGGCGCCCCCCTATATGGAGAATGTTACTTCACTACGACTTCCGGGAACAGACTTGATTTTTATCAAACTCACTTTTATTTCAAACCAGGAGAAGCTTCTAGTAAGAAAATCACTTTTACTTCTACTGGTGATTATGTGATTTTTTGTAGTTATTTCGACCAAGTTTTTGGATCCGGTAATCTTTCGATCTTTGGTAGTACTTTAGATTCTGATGGAACTCCTTACTCGAGTATCTCTTTTGGAAGACTCTCTCAAACTCCGATCCCGATTGCCTCAAAAACCAAGGCGAAAGTAAAGAAATAGCACTAAGTGATACGCAACCCATTTAGAAAGCCTTACGTCTTTAGCAAGAAGTGGGCTGTCTGGTTAGTGGTCGGCGTTCCATTTATTTTATATGCAGATCTCACTGATCCAAGTGCGAAGAAATCTGACGTTGTGAGCACGACCCTTTTGGCCCTTTTTATTTCAGTTTTAGCTCCTTGGGCCATCATGCGGATAAGCCGCGCATTAAAGGGCAAGAGTCCTCAAGGGAAAACTTACGATGACGATGGCGAGGTTATTGATGGCGAAGTTCTCGATCTTAAACTCGGATATCGACCAAGAGTTCGAGTTCAAGCACGGTTAATCAATGGAGTTGTCGAGATTCCAGAAGGTGAAATTGCAGTCACAAAGATCAAATCTATTAAGGCAAAGGACCCCCGCGCACTTTTGGCAAAATTGCCCTTTCAAATTCTTAGGTTAGCCTTATGGCTTCTCTACTTGTACTTCTTGCTGCAACCATTTCTCTTGGTTGACGCTCTTGTACTGGTCCCTTGGCTGCAAAAACAACTTAATGTGCCACGACCCCTAACGCATGATCAAATATATGAACAATTGCTTAATCAAAAAATTTTTGGCCACAAACTTTTCGCCCATGTAGTTCACTCGCAAGCACTACTCCAACCAACTTTAATTGCGCTGTTAATTCTAGTTCTGATAATTATTTTAAAACCTTTCATAGTCAAAACTGCCCTTGTTATCGAGACTATCGATGGCACAAGAATGCTTATGCCTTTTTCGTATTCCCTAAGTCCTCATATTCAAAATTTTGTTGAAGTTAAAAGGGTCAAACGTTTTATAAAAAAAGTTAAGAAAGCACATAAATCAGGCGTAAATAAGGAAAGTCCCACCTACTGACAATTTTTGGGGCCTCCTATATCCTTCGACAATGGCAGGAATAAGTCGCAACTCACGCTCAAGCGCCGAGAACGAATTCACTGCCTGGCTCTCAACTCATCAAAGAACTCTTATAAAGAGTGCGCGGGCGATCTGCTTTGATCGGCAAAATGCGGATGATGTATTACAAGAAGCGCTAGCAGACATATATCAGCGTTGGGCAAAAATTCGTGACCATGAAAATTTAGAGGCTTACGCGGTCAGAGTAATGGTGAGTAAGCACGCTGATTTGAGACGCAAATGGGCTAGGCGCCAAACTGAGTCAGAGACCACCTTAGAGATGGCTGATTTTTTATTGGACTCTGTCGATAACTCTGATGAAGTAGCAGAGAGACTTCTCGTACGGGCTGCC
>CAILBF010000166.1 GCA_903832395.1 uncultured Actinomycetes bacterium
CGCATTAGGCGAGGCAATTAATTCACACTTTACAGTGGTCTTTGCAACGCATGGCCATGGAATGTTAGAGCGCTACGCAGGAATTTTCCGGAATGCTGATTTACCAATTCATATCGTAGAAAAACTCAATGCAACGCCAACTAAAGGCAGTATTCATTTAACAACTTCGGTTATTGCCCATGGTTTTGAGAGTGTGACCGATCAAATCTTTTTTATGACCGAGCGGGATTTAACGGGTAGTAAAGGTAGCGTTAAAGATAGCGAGCGGTTGCCTTCAAAGCGAAAGGCGGCTATTGATCCCCTCGAACTTCGCAGCGGCGATTTTGTCGTCCATGAACAACATGGAATTGGTCGCTATGTTGAATTGGTGCAACGCACCGTAGCTGGAGTTACACGAGAGTATTTAGTCATTGAGTATGCATCGGCTAAACGTGGGCAACCTGGCGATCGAATTTTTGTTCCGACCGATGCCCTGGAACAGGTAAGTAAATATGTAGGTGGTGAGGCACCGACGGTTCATCGCATTGGAAGTGGAGAATGGCAAAAAGCTAAGGGGCGTGCCCGCAAAGCCGTTCGCCAGATAGCGGGCGAACTTATTCGTTTATACGCCGCGAGAACTAGTTCACCAGGTTTTGCTTTCTCACCCGATACTCCTTGGCAGCGCGAACTCGAAGATTCTTTTTCATATATTGAAACGCCCGATCAACTTTCGACAATTGATGATGTGAAGCGCGATATGGAACGTCCGTATCCAATGGATCGAATCATCTGCGGCGATGTGGGTTACGGCAAAACTGAAATCGCAATTCGTGCCGCATTTAAAGCCGTACAAGATGGCAAACAAGTCGCCGTGCTTGTTCCGACAACACTTCTAGTCCAGCAGCACACCAAAACTTTTACGGAGCGCTATGCCGGTTTTCCTTTAAGGGTTGCTGGCTTGTCTCGCTTTAATACGGCTAAAGAGGGGAAGGAAGTCCTTGACGGATTATTGAAAGGCACCGTCGACGTTGTTATTGGCACACACCGCATTCTCTCGAGCGACGTAGTTTTTAAAGATTTAGGCCTCGTTATCGTCGATGAGGAGCAGCGCTTCGGTGTTGAACAAAAAGAGTCACTTAAAAAGATGCGCACGACAGTCGATGTTTTGGCAATGTCGGCGACGCCTATTCCTCGAACTCTGGAAATGGCGATTACTGGAATTCGAGAGATGTCGACGATTACAACGCCACCCGAAGAGCGCCACCCAATTTTGACCTATGTCGGCCCGGCCGAAGAGGGACAGATAACTGCGGCAATTCACCGCGAACTTTTGCGCGATGGACAGATTTTCTATCTACATAATCGCGTTGAAACAATTGATCAAGCGGCCTCACGTTTACAGGAACTTGTACCAGAAGCAAGAATTCGAATTGCGCATGGCCAGATGAGTGAAGGCGCACTCGAAGATGTAATTTTAGGTTTTTGGAATCGAGATTTCGACGTCTTGGTTAGCACCACAATTGTTGAGAGTGGGCTAGATATTCAAAATGCAAATACATTAATTGTCGAACGTGCCGATCGCTTTGGTCTATCTCAGCTTCACCAATTGCGTGGTCGTGTTGGCCGAGGCCGAGAGCGGGCATATGCATATTTTCTATATCCCGCCGATCAACCGCTATCGGAGCTCGCACACGAACGTTTAACAACTATTGCGGCAAATACTGATTTAGGTTCTGGAATGCGCGTTGCCCTTAAAGATTTGGAGATTCGTGGAGCTGGAAATTTACTAGGTGGTGAACAATCGGGACACATTGCCGATGTCGGTTTTGATTTGTATATGCGCATGGTTGGTGAAGCCGTCAATGATTACAAGGCTGGAATAATTGAAACAGAAGAGAAGATAAGTGATTGTAAAGTCGAACTCCCCATTAATGCACACCTTTCTACTGAGTATGTACCCGGTGAGCGTTTGCGACTTGATTTATATCGCCGATTAGCCGATGTTAAAAATAGCGAGGATGTTGAATCCATTCGAGCCGAACTTGTAGATCGCTTTGGCGAACTCCCAGGTGAGGCTCAGGCGTTGCTCGGCGTGGCCTCTCTGCGTGCCCGAGCTAAGGCGGCAAAACTCACAGAGGTCGTTGTCCAAGGAAAATTCCTACGATTAGCACCGTTGCACCTGCCTGAATCCAAACAGATGCGCCTGTCTCGCCTGTATCCAGGTTCGCTCTATAAATCGGCTGCCAACACAGTTTTAGTCGCGCTAAAGACCGGTAGCTCATGGAATCCGTCCATAAATACCCCTGCGATGGTGGATACTTCTCTTCTGGCCTGGGTCGTTGAGGTCGTCAACCAACTTAGCGATTCTCCGAAAGCGAGCTCAAAGTGAAGAAGATTCTTGCCGTAGTAACCGTAGCAACTGCACTTTTACTATCTGGTTGTTCTCAAGTTGGTGCCGCTGCAACTCTCGGTAGTACGAAGATTTCGCAAGCCACTGTGCAAGCAAGTGTCGACGCAATTATCGCAGCTCGCGTTGGTGTTGATACATCCCAGATGCAAATTGAAACTGGGGAAACACTTAACCGTGGTCAACTTCGCTTTCACTTATTAACTGCCCTACTTCGCACAACGGGACAAGAATTAAAACTCACTGTTTCAAAAGCTGAAATCGATACCCGCAAACAAAGCATTATTACCCAAGTTGGTGGAGCTGCAGGTTTACCAAAGGCTCTAGTGAATGCAGGAATCGCACCAAATGATTTAGATACATATATTGAAGCGATGACTTACTCAGACAAGATCAGCCAAGCCCTCACCGCTAGTGGTGTCGCACAGGCAGATCTTGGTGGTGCAGTCCAAAAGCTTGTAGTTGCAAAAGCTAAGCAGCTAGGCGTGACTGTTAATCCACGTTACGGCAAGTGGGATGGCGCAGTGGCAGATGTAGTTGCAGTGGATTCTGCTAGCCCAGCAGTTACTCCAGCAACTAAATAGTTCGCATCGATGGAGGGTTCGCAGCTTCAACGTCTCGTTGAAGTCATGGACCAACTTCGCTCTCCTGGGGGATGTCCTTGGGATGCCGAACAAACGCATGAATCTCTACTTAAATATCTACTAGAAGAGTCATATGAGTTTGTCGATGCGGTTCAAAGCGGCAACCGTACCGATATGCGTGAAGAGCTCGGTGATGTATTACTTCAAGTTTATTTCCATGCACGTATCGCCGAAGATGACCTCGATGATCCATTTTCTATCGAAGATGTAGCTGAATCGATCGCTGACAAATTAATCCGCCGCCACCCACATGTCTTTGCCGGAGTTGAAGTACGTGATTCAGCCGAAGTGTTGCAGAACTGGGAAGAGATTAAAAAACACGAGAAGGGACGAACATCTTCCCTTGATGGAATCGCGATGGCACAGCCCGCGCTTCCACTAATTGAAAAACTTTTATATCGCGCATCAAAATACGGCGTCGATGTTGTGACTCCCACGGCAATAGATATGGATAAACAAGCCGATGAGAGTGGCGTGGGAGAAGCGCTTTTAACCGTAATTGCCTGGGCACATTCCAACGGTATTGATGCAGAATCAGCTCTGCGCAAGGAGGCAATGCGATTGAGCCAACAAATAGCGGCCACTGAGGCACGGTAGGATTAGCACATAAAAGTTTGTGCGATTTCAGAGTTGAGGGCGCGCCGAGCACATAGATTTAAGTGACGAAGGAGAAACGCAATGGCAATAATCCAAGCTCTTGGAGCCCGTGAAATTCTCGACTCCCGTGGAAATCCAACGGTAGAAGTTGAAATCGAATTAGAAGATGGCACACAGGCTCGTGCTGCAGTTCCAAGTGGAGCATCAACAGGTGCATTTGAGGCCGCTGAACTTCGTGATGGTGGAACTCGCTACTTAGGCAAAGGCGTAGAGAAAGCGATCGCATTTCTCAACAATGAAATTGCACCAGAGATTATTGGCTTTGATGCTCAGGATCAGCGCTTGATCGATTCGGCAATGATTGAGCTCGATGGAACAAAGAACAAGTCACGCATGGGTGCTAACGCAATTCTTGGCGCATCTCTAGCTGTTGCTAAAGCATCGGCAGAGTCGGCAGATCTCTCACTCTTTCGCTACTTAGGCGGACCGAATGCGCATCTGCTTCCGGTTCCAATGATGAATATCCTCAATGGCGGAGCACATGCAGATACCAATGTTGATATTCAAGAGTTCATGATTGCGCCAATTGGAGCGCCAACTTTCCGTGAGTCATTGCGATGGGGCGCTGAGATTTATCATGCACTTAAAGCAGTTCTAAAGAAGCGTGGGTTAGCAACAAGCGTTGGTGACGAGGGTGGCTTTGCGCCAAACCTCGAGAGCAACCGCGCAGCTCTCGATCTCATTCTTGAAGCAATCTCTGCAGCAGGTTTTAAGCCAGGCACAGATATCGCACTCGCAATGGATGTCGCTGCAACTGAGTTCCACGACAATGGAAAATATAAGTTCGAAGGCGCCCTTAAAACCTCCGATGAAATGATCGCTTATTACACATCATTAGTTGACGCCTACCCAATCGTTTCAATCGAAGACCCATTAAACGAAGAGGATTGGGCGGGCTGGACAACAATGACTAGCGCCCTAGGCTCGCGCATTCAGATTGTTGGCGATGATTTATTTGTTACTAATCCTGAGCGTCTTGCACGTGGAATCGCTGGCAATACCGCCAATGCTCTTCTCGTTAAAGTTAACCAAATTGGAACTCTAACTGAAACTATTGATGCCGTTGAAATGGCACATCACGCAAGCTATCGAACAATGATGAGTCACCGATCGGGTGAGACCGAAGATACAACGATCGCCGATTTAGCCGTTGCCCTTAACTGCGGACAGATTAAAACCGGCGCACCAGCACGTACCGAGCGCGTTGCAAAATACAATCAACTTCTACGAATCGAAGAAGAGCTGCAAGAAGGCGCACGTTACGCCGGCCGCAGCGCTTTCCCACGGTTTAAGGCTTAAGTAGGTTACCGATGGCACGTCGAGGTTTGCATTTTGGACGTCGACGTACATCGGGACGTGCGTTAGCACTTTCAGTCGTTTTCTTTTTCTTAGCGCTCACTCTTGCACCACCAATCAAGCATTACTTCACTCAGCGCGCGCAGATAAGTGCACTGAATGCACAATTGGTATCTGACAATAAAGCACTCGATGCTGCACGCAAAGAGTTATTGCTGTGGCAAGATCCGCAATACGTAAAGTCGCAAGCGCGAGAACGACTGCATTTTGTTCTTCCTGGTGAGCGCCAATACATCGTTACCGAGGGTGCAACCACAACTGATGCGGCTTCACCAACTAAAGTTGCAAGCGCCTTGGTCGATGGTCAACCGTGGTACACCCGACTCATCGCATCGATTAGCGAATCTGGTAATAAGTGAGGAACGTTAGTCAAAGCGATTTAGATTGTATTGAAACTCAATTAGGCCGAACCCCTCGCGATGTTCATGCGATTGCATATCGCTGCCCTTGTGGAAACCCCGCTGTCGTTGAAACTCCACCACGATTAGCTGATGGCACGCCATTTCCAACTTTCTATTATGCGACCTGTCCCCGCTTAACTGCAGCGATTTCTACCCTAGAAACAACTGGCTTAATGGGGGAGATGAATGAACGCCTTGCAATTGACGCCGAATTAGCTGGGGCTTATCACGCCGCCCACGATGATTACATCGCATCACGTTCGGTCCTGGGAATGGATGTTCCAGAAGTTGAGGATGTTTCCGCCGGCGGAATGCCAACACGTGTGAAATGTTTGCACTCACTCGTTGCCCATTCTCTCGCCGCTGGCCCCGATGTAAACCCACTCGGAGATGAGGCCTTAGCTAAACTTCCCAAATGGTGGGAGAGCGCCCCATGCGCGTAGCTGCCATTGATTGCGGAACTAACTCACTTCGTATGCTCATCGCAGATATCGAAGGCAGCAATTGTCGCGAAGTAATTCGCACCATGGAAGTTGTCCGACTTGGCCAAGGTGTTGATGAGACGGGTGAGTTTCATCCGGATGCAATTGCTCGAACTTTAGCTGGCGTTGACAAGCTCGCAGTAGAGATTGCAAAGCGTGGAGTTCAAAAGATTCGCTTCTGTGCCACAAGTGCTACGCGCGATGCAACTAACCGTCATCTATTTATCGATGGCGTACGTGATCGCCTTGGCGTTGAACCCGAAGTTATTAGTGGAGAAGAAGAAGCGGCGCTTTCATTTACTGGCGCGATTCAAGATATGTCGCTCGCCGATGCTCCTTTCCTAGTTGTTGATATCGGCGGAGGGTCAACCGAGTTTGTATTTGGAACAACCCAAGTTGAGTTCGCAAAGAGCGTCAATATTGGATGCGTCCGAATGACCGAGCGCCATTTCACTAACGATCCAATTCAAGTTCACGAAATCGAAAAAGCCCGAGTTGATATTCAAGAGGCAATTGCTAAGGCCGCCGCAGTTGTCCCAATTACGAGTGCAAAAACTCTTATCGCAGTTGCCGGCACTGCAACGACCGTTGCCGCCGCAGCCCTTGGCCTGCCTGAATATGATCGCTATGCAATTCACCTAGCTCGCATTAGCGCAGCTCAATCACATGACATTGCAAATATGTTTCTAAACTCAACGCATGAGCAACGATTAGCCCTTGGCTATATGCACCCAGGACGAGTAGATGTAATTCCAGCCGGCTCCCTAGTTCTTTCAGAAATAATGAAAGCAAGCGGTGCCACCGAGTTTGTTGCATCAGAATCAGATATTTTGGATGGAATCGCTCGTTCCATTGCTGGAAAGTAGAGTGAGAAAAAGAGTGTAGATTTACTTCTTCACGTGGCCCCGATAGCCCAATGGCAGAGGCAGAGGACTTAAAATCCTCCAAGTGTGGGTTCGACCCCCACTCGGGGCACTTATCAAGTGCATCAGAGAACTAAATCTGAGCGTAAATTTCCTTATGTAGTTTTATCTTTAAG
>CAILBF010000167.1 GCA_903832395.1 uncultured Actinomycetes bacterium
TCGAGCAACATTGGTGCGCCATGGCCAATGTAAAGCGCGGGCATTGTGCTCATGGACAAACGGTACTACCTAGTAGTTGAAAGTTCAACTACATTCACCGCCCCTCTTCGTGACGAGCGTCATAACGGCAACGCACCTTGCGTGGGAGATAGCCCTGGTTAGACTCAACCCCATGACCTCTTCCTCACCCGGTGCTCGCTTTAAAAAAGCCCTTGGTGAAGAAGTTCCGCTACAAATCATCGGCACAATCAACGCCAATCATGCGCTTCTTGCTAAGCGCGCGGGTTACCGTGCTATTTATCTTTCAGGTGGGGGAGTTGCCGCAGGTTCCATGGGAATTCCTGACCTTGGCATTACAACGCTAGAGGATGTTCTTACCGATGTTCGCCGCATTACTAACGTGTGCGATACGCCTTTGTTGGTCGATGCCGATACTGGTTTTGGTACATCGGCATTTAATATCGCGCGGACAGTTAAAGATTTGATTAAAGCCGGAGCTGCGGCAATGCACATCGAAGACCAAGTTGGTGCAAAGCGCTGTGGACACCGTCCAAACAAAGAGGTTGTTTCAAAGAGCGAGATGGTTGATCGCATCAAGGCCGCGGTCGATGCACGCACCGATGATAATTTTTCAATCATGGCACGTACCGATGCGATTGCAATCGAAGGCATTGACGCAGCCATCGAGCGCGTACAGGCCTACATTGCTGCCGGTGCAGATTTAATTTTCCCAGAGGCTATTCGCACTCTTGATGATTATAAAAAATTTAGTGCCGCAGTTTCAAAACCAATCTTGGCTAACATCACTGAGTTTGGTTTAACTCCGCTCTTTAATCGTGAAGAGCTCGGTGCCAACGGGGTCTCAATGATTTTGTATCCGCTATCAGCCTTTCGCGCAATGAATAAAGCGGCCGAAAATGTCTACGAGGCAATTCGCCGTGAAGGCACGCAGGCCAACGTTATTGATTCAATGCAGACGCGCGAAGAGCTCTATGAACGAATTAACTATTACGAATACGAAAAGGCCCTCGATAAGTACTTGGAGAAAGAATAAATGGTTGAATTCAAGCCCAAAAAATCAGTAGCCCTCTCTGGAGTACCTGCAGGAAATACAGCGCTTTGTAGCGTTGGTAAAAGTGGCAACGATCTTCACTATCGCGGTTATGACATCGCTGATTTAGCTGCTCACTGCGAGTTCGAAGAAGTGGCTTATTTGTTAATTCACGGAACGCTTCCTACGCAAAGCCAACTAAACGCCTATAAAACTAAGCTCAAAGGCCTTCGTGGTCTGCCCGATCAAGTCAAAGCGATTCTTGAGCAGATTCCAGCCACCGCACACCCAATGGATGTTATGCGCACGGGTGTTTCTGCCCTTGGCTGCGTAACTCCAGAGGCTGATAATCACAATGAGGCTGGCGCAAAAGAGATTGCCGACAAGTTAATTGCTTGCCTAGGGTCGATGCTTTTGTATTGGTATCACTTTGCTAACTCCGGAAAGCGCATCACGGTTGAAACCGATGATGATTCGATCGGTGGACATTTCTTACACATGTTGCACGGCGCACCGCAAAGTGACTTATGGGTTGAGTCCATGCATGCCTCATTAGTTCTATATGCCGAGCATGAATTTAACGCCTCAACATTTACATCCCGAGTGATTGCTGGAACAGGCTCTGATATCTACTCAGCTTTAACTGGCGCAATCGGTGCGCTCCGTGGACCGAAGCATGGTGGCGCTAATGAGTTTGCCCTTGAAGTTCAAGAGCGTTACTCAACTCCAGATCAGGCAGAGGCCGATATTCGTGCACGCGTAGCTGCCAAGGAAGTTGTTATAGGTTTTGGTCACCCGGTTTATACAGTCTCTGACCCTCGCAGCAATATCATCAAAGAGATTGCCTTAGATATTTCAAAGGACAATGGAAATACGGCCCTATTCGACATTGCCGAGCGAATTGAA
>CAILBF010000168.1 GCA_903832395.1 uncultured Actinomycetes bacterium
ATCAATTCGAATATGGATTTTAATTAGACCCCGCGTTGCAGCAGCGTTAAACGCCAATGACAGTGGAGCATTTCGGGAGCCCGGCGAGATGACTACATCCGTAATTCCAGATTCAATAATCTGCCGAACGATTACGCGGGCCAAGGATGTCGATGCGTTCATTGACTCCACCCATTCTCGTGAACGATATTTTCAGCTCCAGCACTCCAGGTCATGCGAATCCGATTCTTCCACCAGTTTAGGCGTTCGTTCGACACCGCGTACTTACTAAGGGCGGCAGAATCCGGGGTCACATCGCTTACGGCAATTGTGCCGTCAATAATAGGTAACTCCGCGACATCTACCGCAAGTAGAGACCCGGTTCCTAATCCACATGCAAAATCTAGCCGGGGTAATGCCGCAGCAAGTTTTATTCCACGAGAAATTCCAACAGCACTCTCAAGTGCGCTAGATACGGCTATTGGCAACCCATGATGTTGTGCAAGTTTCATAGCCCGAGTAATTCCACCAAGCGGGGCAACTTTCAACATCAATATATCAACGGCACCATCTAAGTCGATACTAAATGGATCCTTTGCTTTTCTAATTATTTCATCGCCGGCTATCTTTACCGACGTGCGCAACTTAAGTTCTCGAAGCTCCTCGATTGTAAAACAAGGTTGCTCGACATATTCAATCTCACCAACTTGATCTAGAAATGATTGAGCTTGATCGACACTCCACAGACCATTTACGTCGATCCGAATTTTGGCATCGGGGAGCAATTCACGCACACAAGCGATACGCGCCAAATCACTCTCAAGGCTTGCGCCTACTTTAATTTTTACAACTTTTGCACCGTTAAAAGAAGCAAGAATCTCGGCGATTTCGATTGGGTTATCAATTGCCGGCAACGTTGCGTTAATTTCAATGCGCTTTCGAATTAACGTTGGTGCCTGCGCAAAAGCAGCTTCGGCGGCACTAACAAGCCATGGCACTGACTCTTCATAGCTGTACTCCAAGAATGGCGAAAACTCACCCCATCCCATTGGTCCTTCAAACAAAGCCACTTCTCGCGAGGTAACCGAGCGAAAGTCGGTCTTTGTCGCAAGCGCAACTACTTTTAGTGAGCCAAGAATTGAATCAAGCATGTATTAAGGACGCTTTGGAAATTTCTGAAAATCTGGTGAACGCTTTTCCTTATACGCATCGCGTCCTTCTTGACCTTCTTCGCTCATATAAAACAGGAGCGTTGCATCACCAGCAAGTTGTTGAACTCCAGCTAAGCCATCATCGGCGGCATTTAAACTTGATTTTAGCAAACGAAGTGCAAGAGGTGAATTACGAAGCATCTCTCGACACCATGAAACGGTTTCAGCTTCTAACTCTGCAACTGGAACAACCGTATTCACTAATCCCATACCTAGTGCCTCTTGGGCATCATATTGACGAGTCATGAACCAAATTTCGCGCGCTTTTTTCTGGCCAACATGAGCTGCAAGTAAACCCGCTCCATAGCCACCATCAAAAGAACCGACCATTGGGCCGGTCTGACCAAACTTTGCATTATCTGCCGCGATTGTTAAATCACAGACAACATGTAAAACATGTCCTCCACCAATTGCCCAACCCGCAACCATCGCAACAACTGGTTTAGGTGTTCGGCGAATCTGTACTTGTAGATCTAAAACATTTAATCGACCAATTCCTTTTTTCGCTAACTTATCTTCACCAAGGTATCCATCGTCACCGCGAACATTGATGTCCCCGCCTGAGCAAAATGCCTTCGTACCTTCTCCAGTTAGGATAATTACGCCGACATCTTCGTTATCGCGCGCTAAAGAAAAAGCCTCAATCAATTCAATAATTGTTTGTGGTCGGAATGCATTGTGCAGCTCTGGGCGGTTAATAGTGATTTTGGCCATGCCATCACCCATTTGATATCTAATGTCGGTGAAATCCTCACCACCAGGGGCCGTAGTCCAGCTAGGAATCTCACGGCTACCAAACTCGCGATTAATCGGCTTGCTCACATTTCCTCCAATTACGTTGCTAGCGATAGCCTACGGCTGCAATGGAGATGTCGTCACAACGAGAATTACTTCGAGCCAGCCCTGCGTGGTCAATCCCTGAATTAGCGGGGGAAATCACAGCCGCCCTCGTTGGAACTGGCCCTGCCCTATCTTTCGGCGAAGTCCGTACTCGCACAAGTCCGAACGAGATTGCCATTGTTATCGGTACTAGCGGCAGCACGGGATTAATTAAAGAGGTTGCATTTACACGCAGCGCTCTCATCGCATCGGCGCAAGCATCCAATAAATTTATTGGCGCAACTCCAGGTGCACAATGGTCACTTCTACTGCCAGTTACTCATATCGCTGCCGTAAATGTAATCATTCGCTCAATGGAGCTTGGCACTTTGCCTGTTGATCTTCGAAACTTCGATGGTGATTATCCGCGAGTAGATTTCACCTCGATAGTTCCAACGCAACTCTTTAGAGCACTCAACTCCGATGCGCGCTTACTTCAACATTTGCAAAGCACTAGTGCCGTTCTAGTTGGTGGTGCAGCGTTAGCTCCAGCACTTCGTGCGCAGGCTAAGGCCGCCGGAATAAATATCGTTGAAACTTATGGAATGACTGAAACCTGTGGTGGTTGCGTTTATGAAGGCCAAGCGCTCAGTGGTGTTGAATTTGCAATCAACGAACGTGGAGTAATAGAAATCCGTGGCTCAGTTTTAGCGAGCGACTATTTAAACTCCTCTGAGTTATTTCATTTAGAGCATGGTTGGTTCACCACCAATGATCTTGGCGAGATTAATGATGGAAAACTCCGCGTCCTTGGCCGAGCCGATGATGTAATTATTTCCGGCGGAGAAAATCTTTCTTTAACCGCGATTGAAGCAACGCTTTCAATCCGCTTTCCAGATTTGGAGTGTGCTGCATTTGCGGTAAATGATCTGCAGTGGGGCCAAGCACTACATATCGCGATTGTCGGGCGCGCAAGTGAGACCGACATTTCACATTACTTAGAGGCGGCACTGGGTGAGATTGCAAAGCCAAAAGGAATTCATACGATGGAGTCTCTTCCCCTTCTTGGTATCGGAAAAGTAGATCGCTCAACTCTTGCAAAGATGGTGGGAAATGAATAAATGGATCCTTGGTGCACGTCCGCGCACTTTACCTGCGGCGATTGCGCCCGTAGTAGTAGCCAGCGCTTTAGCTGGGCCTGATTTCAACTGGTTTCGTGCAGCCCTCGCGCTAAAAGTTTCGTTGTGGTTACAAATAGGCGTTAACTTCGCCAATGATTACTCCGATGGAATTAAAGGAACAGATACACATCGCATCGGTCCGACGCGTTTAGTTGCCAGCGGCTTAGCTAGTGCTAAAAGCGTAAAAACGGCGGCGTTCGTCGCTTTTGGTATCGCGTCAATCTGTGGTTTGTGGCTGGCCATTTTAACGTCGCCAATTCTGATTGCAGTAGGCGTGCTTTCTATTGCCGCAGCGTGGGGATATACGGGAGGGCGTAAACCATATGGTTACAGTGGCTTTGGGGAAGTCTCTGTCTTTCTTTTCTTTGGCATCGTCGCAACGGTTGGTACTTTCTATGTGCAGACTCAAACTATTACCTTGCGCAGTTTTATCGTTGCAATTCCGATGGGCGCGCTCTCATGTGCAATTCTTTCGATTAATAATCTGCGTGATTTAGCCCAAGATGCATTAGTTGGTAAGAAAACTCTTGCGGTACGTATGGGTGATGCTCAGGCACGTCGTGCCTTTGTTGCTCTACTGGTTTTGGCTCACACTGCGGCCATCGCCACTTTTAAACCCTCGGCCCTCTTAACCCTTTTGGCAGCACCCCTCACATTCTCAATTGCCCGTGAAGTAATGCGGGGGGCTACTGGAGCAGCGTTAATTCCGCTTTTAGGTAAAACCGGCAAACTCCAACTCCTCTTTGCGGCAATCTTCGCAGTTGGCTTAGCGATACACTAAAACTATGGTTCGCTTATTACTTCCTCTTCTTCTTGTTGGTTTCTCTATCTACACATTGGTTGACTGCGCGCGCACCGATGAGTCCCAAATTCGCAATCTGCCAAAGTGGGCGTGGATTTTAATTATTATTCTTATCGAAGCCCTTGGACCAGTTGCATATTGGATTGCTGGGCGACCAAAAGGCCCACGCTTGGGTGGCCCAAAGCCAAAGCGCCGTATCTTGCCTCCAGATGATGACCCAGATTTCTTGGGAAAGCTTTAGAGCCCTGAATACGTATGTTTTCCGGTGCCCCAAATATTTATATATACGTAGTTAAATAGAAACGTCGATCCAGCAAATAAACAAAGCCATGCAGCACGACGACCACGCCAGCCAACAGTTACTCGAGCATGTAAGTAAGCGGCATAGGCAACCCAGGTAATAAATGCCCAGGTCTCCTTTGGATCCCAACCCCAATAACGTCCCCAAGCGCTTTCAGCCCAAATCGCACCTGCGATAACGGCAAAAGTCCATAAAGGAAAAACAAATGCAACCAAGCGATACGAGAGTTGATCTAAATATTCAAGAGATGGCAACCGCTTAGCCCATGGAGTTCGCTCCCCTTTAGCCTCCATCGCATCTAAATAAAGATACGCAGCTGCGACCGTGTTAGCTAGTAAAAATACTCCACCAGAAATTATTGCCGCGGATACATGGATTACAAGCCATGTTGATTTTAGAGCTGGAACTAATGGGGCACTTGGACGGTACAGAACTGCCACCGCAGTACCAAGTGTTAGTAGCACTGCAATTGAAACCAACAGACCTAGCCAGCGCAAATCATATTTACGCAGAGCCGCTAAGTAGGCACCTGAGAAAGCAAGGGCTCCAGTAATTGAAAACTCATACATGTTTCCCCATGGCACGCGGCCAGCTGATAACCCTCGCGCAATAACGCCGGCAAATAAAAGCAGGAATCCTAAAATCATCATCGCAGTTGCAATGCGTGCAACTTTTTCAGTTCGCTTGTAATCAAGGGTTTTTGGTGCCGATGAATCTGGAATTTTTACAGCCCAGGCGGTTTCAAGAGCATGAGCAAAAAAAGACAGGGTGTAGACGGCCATTGCCGAATAAATTAAATAGTTAGAGAGGTAGGCCCAAGTACGTGACATTTAATTCTCTCCCTTTAAGGTAACTATAAAACGTACGATCTCTTGCTCGAGTCCAGGTGCAGCATTTTTTGCTAAACCTGCAACTTCGATTTGAGCACCTACGCGTACCCAGATTCTGCGACGGCGTGTAAACAAAGAGGCGAGCAGGCCAAGGATGGCAACAATAGCCCCGACCAGCGCATAGTTCTTGCCGGGATCATCGACGATTTGAAGGTTTACCCAGGGCACATAGCCTTCAAATGTTATTGACCCACCCTTATATTCATAAACCTCACCGGGTTTGAGTGACTTTAATCCAATTTGTTTCATTGCTGATGTATCGATGCGATAGACCGACTGTGGAACTCCAGAATCTAGGCCGAGATCCCCACTCCAAACAGAGAGCAATAAGCGTGGATCTAGCGCTTGCGGGAAAACACTTATCGCGCCCTTGCTTTGACTGCGTCCGTAGGTTGGCACGAAAGATCCGACAAAACCAACTTGAGGATTAGCATCTGGAACTTTTATCGCACCGATGGAGCGTAAATTCGCATCTTGTGGAAGAAATGGGACTGGCCCTTGCATTGCTACATTACCAACTGAATCTCGTACCGTTACAACCGGTGAATATCCATTTGCTTGCAGATAAATCTTTGTGTTTCCAATGGTGAGCGGAGAGTTTACTTTAATGACACGTTTTTCGGGAAGCTTCAAATCACCTTGACGAAAAGTTACGTTTAACGTGTAATCCTCAGGTGCATTCGTTACGACATTATAAGTAGCATCAAACTTATCTATAGTGAGAATAAAATTAGCCAACTTGCCGTCTTTAAATAGTTTTCCATAGGCCAGCGAGTCATAACTGGTAGGAGTATTAACAAATCGCTCTCCTACATTCAGAATTGCCTCACCGCGCATTCCAAAGAGAGATGAAGATGAGATTCCAAGGAGAATTAAAATTAACGCCAAGTGGAAAAATAGATTACCTGTCTCGCGAAGAAAACCTTTTTCCGCCGAAATCGATCCATCTTTCTCAAGCACTCTAAAACGATTGGCTTTAAACCAGGCGCGCGCCGTTTCCAGTTCACTGCCATTTCCAGACCACGTTGAATAAAACTCCATGCGATTAAGATTCTTAGGCGTTGCAGGTGGAAGCGCCCGTGCTGCGTGAAAATGTTCAAAAGTACGGGGCAAAACACAGCCGATGAGTGAGATAAAAAGAAGAATATAAATTGCGCTAAACCATGGCGATCCGTAGACATCGAAGAGGGATAAGCGATCCATTAACTTTGAAAGTCCGGGCGAGCTCTTGAACGCGGCACTAACGGCCATAGGGTTTTGTGTGCGCTGTGGGATGAGGGACCCTGGAATTGATGCAAATCCTAAAAACATAAGAAGGATCAGGGCGGTGCGCATGCTTGTTAATTGGCGCCAGGCGTAACGAATTAAGCCCACGCTGCCTAGCTCTGGAAGATCAATTTGTTGACTCAATTAAATCACCGGGATGAAATCTGAAATGAGTGAACGCAGTGAGTTCATAATCTGCCCCCACGTGCCAGTAACTTGCAAAAGACCGATTGCAATCAGAAAAAAGCCACCAATTTTTGAAATTAGATCTCCGCGTCGAACCAAAAACCTCCGAAGCCTCTGTGAGCGATCAAGAAATAGACCTGATGCGATAAAAGGTAGACCCAGCCCAAGGCAGTAACCAAGGGAGAGAATTGCCCCGCGCAAGGCACTGGATTCCGTAAATGCCAAAGTCTGAACTGCAGCAAGGGCTGGACCAATGCATGGTGTCCAACCAACTCCAAACAGGAAGCCCAGAATTGGAGCTCCGATTAATCCCCCGGTTGTTTTCATGGCGGGACGAAAAGTTGGCGCCATTGGAAACTTACCCAGAAATAGAAAGCCTAAGAAAATAGTAAGTACGCCAAGAAACCTAGAAATAATCTTTTCGTGAGCGGCTAGCTGGTTTCCTAAACTCCCAAAGAGTGCACCATAAGAGATGAAGACAACTGAAAAACCTCCTACAAAGAGGAGCGAGCCTAAAAATACTTTACCTCGATTAGCTGAAAAGCCTGCAGCAAATGAGAGATAACCTGGAACTAAGGGTAAAACACATGGTGAGAGAAAAGATATAAATCCAGCTATAAGGGCTACTGGAAACGCCGTAACTAAAAACCCATTAAGTAACTGCTCAACAATGAAATCTTTCATTCGGCACTCACTTTTTCAATTAAATCCGAAAGCGACGCGACGGTTATTTCTCCAGAAATTCTCCCAGCAACTTTTCCATTCTTATCGATTACGACTGTTGATGGAATTGCATTTGCCGGTAATGAGCCTTTAAAGCCGATTAAAATAGCGTCATCGATGAGCGTGGGATATGGAATATTGAATCGCCGTGCAAAAGCTTCAGCTGTGGGCGGATTGTCTCGAGTGAGAATTCCAATGAATGTCACTTCAGTATATTTTTTTGATAGCGCGATTAGCGTTGGAATTTCTGCTCTGCACGGCGCGCACCATGACGCCCAAACATTCACAACGGTCACCCGCCCAAGTGCATATGAGTAGTTAGTGCCGTTGAGGGTCATTCCCGCAAGCACTGGTGCTTGAATGCGACTGGCAGCTTTGATAAAAGTTACTGAGCCATTACCCGATACGAAACTTTCCTGCGAACTTGAAGTTCCTCCACCGGTACAACTTGTTAAGGTAATTGCGAGAAGCACAATTCCTACATACTTAATGTGGCGCTTCATCACTTCTTCTCTGGCAAAAGGTGGCGTGCGGGCTCGGAGTATGTGAGTCCGGAGATAAGACCATCATCATCAAAATGGACACTTGTAACTGAAGCTAGAGAGCATTCGCGTTTACGTGGATCATGCAATAAGCGTCGGCTTTCGATGGCACTTCTTAAAATCCAAATGGGAAGTTGGTGGGAGATACAAATTGCATCTTTACCCGCAGCTGCATCGCGCGCAGCAAAAATCGCAGCAAGCATTCGTGTGATTTGCTCTTCATACGGTTCGCCCCATGATGGCTTCCAAGGATTCAAAAGGTGTATCCAGGCTGATGGATGCCTAAGAACCCCGTCACCAACGCCAAATGGTTTACCTTCAAAAATATTTGAAGCTTCAATCAATCGTTCATCCGTTGTTATCGAAATATTGTGCGCAGCTGCGATTGGAGCGGCAGTCTCTTGCGCACGTTGCAACGGAGAAACATGAAGAGCGCCTAGATCAATAGTTTTAGACCAATCGCCAAGAGTTTGTGCCATCTCTTGCCCACGGTTGGAAAGTTTCCAACCGGGTTGGCGACCGTAAAGAATCTTGGCAGGGTTTTCGACTTCACCGTGACGAATCACATGGACGCTAGAGCTCATTGGTCAAGCATAAAGCGTCTGAATTGGACCAAGTTCGTTAAGGTAGTGACATGGCACTCACGGCGAAACGGGCGGCCTTTTTCGATGTCGATAACACGCTGATTCGCGGTTCAACCCTCTATTTCCTTGGCCGTGGCATGTACCAGCGGGGTTACTTCACGAAGAAAGACATCTCACGATTTGCTCTGGCAAATTTAAGATTCCGATTAACGGGAAAAGAAAATCAAGATGAAATAGCCCGTATTCAAGATGCTGCAACGAACTTTATTGGCGGCCATAGCGTCAAAGATATCGAAGCGATCGCGCAAGAGATTTATGATGAGTATGTATCCCCCGCAATCTGGCAAGGCACGATTGATATCGCCCAAAAACATCTAGCAAACAATGAAGAGGTGTGGCTGGTTACTGCAGCACCCGAAGATATGGCAATCGTGATTGCAAATCGCTTAGGTTTAACCGGTGCTCTTGGAAGTAAGGCGCAAACTAAAGATGGTGTTTATACCGGCGCTATGTCTGGCGCTTTGTTGCATGGGCGAGCTAAAGCAATAGCCGTGAAAAGTTTGGCTGAACGCAATGGTTTAAATTTGCCTGATTCTTATGCCTACTCTGATAGCCATAATGATTTGCCGCTTTTACAATCCGTAGGGCATCCATCGGCTATAAATCCCGATGCCCTTCTTACTCTTCGTGCAATGGCTGAGGGTTGGCCCATACATGACTTCCGTAGATTGCGCTTTATTGGGCATGCGATTTCACCCGTCGTTACTCGTTTAGCAGGCCTTGCCGCTTGGCTCACTCCGCGAAGAAAGCAGCATTGATTACGCGATAAGGGCTAAAGCCCAGTAATGTTAGCAAGTTATGGAAATGCGCTCATTCTCCGACTACTTGCGTAGTGTTGATGATGCTGCCCTTTTAAAACTCTTCGCAGCGCGTCCCGATCTTGTTTCTCCAGTGCCACCAGATATCGCCTCCCTCGCCGTACGTGCATGCTCGCCCCCTAGTCTGGCTCGAGCAATCGATTCACTTAATCAATGGCAGTTCCAAGTTTTAGAGGCAGCCAGTGCTCTCAATGAACCTTTCATACTCAAATCACTTGTCGCCCTCACCGATAAAGCATGCGCGGATGCGCTTGATCATTTAATTTCTATTGGACTCATTTATTCTTCCGATGATGGAATGCGCCTTCCCTCACAACTGCGCGATGTAATCGGTGCAGAGCCCGCTGGGCTTGGTCCAGCTTCGATGGCAAAACTGAAGTTAAGCGAATTAGAAAGCGCTCCAACTGATGCTAAAAAAGTATTGGAACGACTCATTTGGGGTCCACCACGCGGAAGCGTCGGTGATATTAAAAATCCGGGACCGGGAGTTGCTTGGTTGCTTGAACGCAAGTTTTTAGTACCACTTGATCAGCGCACCGTCATTCTTCCGCGCGAGGTCGGTATTTATCTTCGCGGTGGTAAATCGCATAAAGAAAGGCTCATCGATGCTCCAGTTTTGACTGGTGCAAAACGCGATGAGAAGCAGATAAATCTAGCGGCGATTGCAAATATCTCAACGGTTCTTCGTTGGGTAGAAGAGTTATTAAATTTCTGGGCTGAAGAGCCTGCCGATGCATTGCGTGCAGGTGGTTTGGGTGTCAGAGATCTGAAAATTATCGCTACTCACCTTGGAGTCGATGAATCCTGTACTGCCTTTATTACTGAGCTTGCATACTTAACGTCGCTTATAAGCATTGACGCAGATGATCGGATTATGCCGAGTAACAAATTTGATATCTGGTTAATGCAAACACCTGCTAATCGCTGGCAAGCCCTCGCCAGTGCTTGGCTAATTACTTCGCGCGTTAGTGGCTTAGTCGGCCGATCTGAAGCTAAGAATGTTGCCGCTCTTGGACCTGAACTAGATCGCGTAAATGCTGTTCGAGTTCGCGCCTTAACCCTGACGATATTGAACGAGAATCAAAACGTAGCTCCCGAAACAAAGGCTTTCAATGAACTTCTGTCTTGGCGAGCACCAGTGCGCCGTAACTCCTCACTCCAATCGGAGTTAGCTGCATGGAGTTTGCGTGAGGCTGAGTGGTTAGGCATAACTGGGCAAGGAGCACTATCTAAATATGGTTCAGCGATTTTAAATGATGAAGATTTGGATCTCATAAATAATGATCTTCCTAAAACCGTCGATCACATTCTTATTCAAAGCGATAACACTGCCATTGCTCCAGGGCCTCTCGAACATGAGATTTCTCAGCAGTTAGCCATCATGGCTGAAATTGAAAGCCGCGGCGGAGCAACTGTTTATCGATTTAGTGAGTCGACCATCCGTCGCGCCTTGAATCATGGCAAAACTGGTGATGAGATTAGAGCTTTTCTTTCCAAAACATCTAAAACACCAATGCCTCAACCACTCGAATATCTGATCGCCGATGTTGCAAAGAAACATGGAAAACTGAGGGCGGGAAATACCTCCTCTTTTATTCGCTGTGAGGACACTGCCCTCATTGCTCAGATTATGAGCGATAAGAAATTAGAGGTCCTCTCCCTCCGAAGAATCGCACCTGAAGTTGTAATTTGCGATCACGATGCCACCGACTTAATGCGCGTTCTCCGCGAAGCTGGATACTTGCCCGCTGCTGAATCAGCAAATGGCTTAATTCTCACTGGCCCACGTTCAAATCGCGCACTCACCAAGCCAAGACCACCGCGCATTATTGGTGAGATCGAAATTCCTAATAGCGATTTATTGAATTCTGCAATTCGTGCAATTCGAACCGGTGAAAAATCAAGCCATAAACAAACCCATCTTCGTCAGGCCGCGAGCGAAGCTTTAGGTGCGCTTCCACGAAACACCGCAAATGAAACAATGGATCTAGTGAATCGATTTATTCTCGAGGAGAAATCGCTCTCAATTGGATATGCCGATAACAATGGATCGGTTACACACCGAATCATCGATCCCATCCGCGTCAGCGCAGGCTCACTTATAGCCCGTGACCACGCAACCGGAGAAGTGCAGTCCTTTCGAATTCCACGCATCACCGGCATAGCACCGCTATAGGATTGACCCATGTTGTCAGCGCTAGAAAAACTCGTACGGTTGGAATCACCAACGGATGATTTAGATGCCTGCCGCGAAGTAATTGAATACGCCAGTGCAATTGCACAAGAAGTGCTCGGCAAGCCCGCACAGATTCGTGAAGTAAATGGGCGTCCAGTTTTTTGGTGGGGTGCAGCTAACCCCGATGTCGTTGTTCTTGCACATTTAGATACCGTTTGGCCCAAGGGGTCTTTCCAGCCAGTGTGGAGTGTCAAAGACAATACCGCAACGGGTCCTGGAATTTTCGATATGAAGGCCGGCTTTATTCAAGCTTTATATGCAATGGCGGATATCGATGGATCTGTGGCCCTTGTTGCAACTAGCGATGAAGAGACTGGCAGTGCAACAAGTAAAGATTTTATTAAAGAGATTTCGGCAAAAGCTAAAGCGGTCTTAGTGCTTGAAGCAACGCTCAATGGGAAAGTTAAAACCGGCCGCAAGGGCACTGCGATGTATCAAATCCGCATCCACGGCAAGGCTTCTCATGCCGGCCTTGAACCTGAAAAAGGCGTTAACGCAACGGTTGAAATGGGGCATGCAATTCTTGCCATCTCAGCCCTTGAAAATAAAGAGCTCGGTACAACTGTCGTTCCAACAATGCTGCGTGCCGGCAATACTACAAATACTGTCCCCGATTTAGCCGTGCTCGATATTGATGTTCGCTCTTTTTCTATGAATGAGCTCAACCGTGTAGATACCGCGGTCCGAAATTTAAAGGCAGTAAACCCTGCAACGCGTTATGAAATTACTGGCGGATTTAATCGCCCACCACTAGAAACTACTTCGACAATGGCTTTGTATGAGCGTGCGGAGAAAGTAGCTAAAGCTTTGGGAATGCCGCCGCTTGGCCATGCCTCGGTCGGCGGAGCGAGTGATGGTAATTTCGCTGCGGCCGCTGGCGCACAAGTATTAGATGGATTAGGCGCAGTTGGAGATGGCGCACACGCAGCGCATGAGTGGGTCGATATAACAACTCTTGAATCTCGAAGCGCATTTTTGCACGCATTGATTAAGGACATTCTTAAATGAGCGATGGACCATTAATCGTTCAAAGCGATAAGACGCTACTTCTCGATATTGATCATCCAATGTCAACTGAATGCCGACGTGCAATCGCACCTTTCGCTGAACTCGAACGCTCCCCCGAACACATTCATACGTATCGCCTTACCCCTCTCGGGCTCTGGAATGCGCGTGCTGCAGGTCATGATGCCGAACAGGTTATTGACACACTTATTAAATATTCGCGATATGCCGTTCCGCATTCAATTCTCATCGACGTCGCCGAAACAATGTCTCGTTATGGAAGACTTCGGTTAGAGGCCGATCCGGTACACGGCTTAATTCTTGTTACAACCGACACTGCAGTTTTAGAGGAAGTAATCCGTGCACGTAAAATTGCACCTTTACTTGGCGCACGTATCGATGCGCAAACTATTGCGGTGCTGCCAAGCCAACGCGGACAAATTAAACAATCGCTGCTGCGCTTAGGGTGGCCGGCTGAAGATTTTGCAGGTTATGTTGATGGGCAAGCTCACAATATTGATTTAGTACAAAAAGACTGGAAAATTCGTCCTTATCAAGAGTTAGCGGCCGAGGGTTTTTGGCATGGTGGTTCCGGTGTTGTGGTTCTTCCATGCGGGGCCGGAAAGACAATTGTTGGCGCTGCAGCTATGGCCCATGCAAAGGCCACAACTTTAATTTTGGTAACAAATACCATCGCGGCCCGTCAATGGCGCGAGGAGTTACTCAAGCGCACAACCCTCAATGAGGATGAAATTGGCGAGTACTCAGGTTCTAAAAAAGAGATTCGCCCAGTAACTATTGCCACTTACCAAGTGATGACTAAGAAGAAGAATGGTGTGTATTCACACTTAGATCTCTTTGATACCCATGACTGGGGCTTGATTATCTATGACGAGGTGCATCTATTGCCTGCACCGATTTTTCGATTTACTGCAGATATTCAATCTCGACGACGTTTGGGCTTAACCGCGACGTTAGTGCGCGAAGATGGCATGGAGGGCGAAGTTTTTTCATTAATCGGTCCCAAGCGATATGACGTTCCTTGGAAGGAGATTGAATCTCAAGGATATATCGCACCTGCTGAATGTATTGAAGTTCGAGTTAATTTAACCGAAAGTGAGCGATTGTTATACGCAACCGCCGAACCTGAAAACCGTTATCGCACATGTGCCACGACTCGTACTAAGCGCGATGTTGTTGAGGCCTTAGTTGAAAAACATTCCGGCGAACAAATTTTAGTAATCGGTCAGTACATTGATCAATTAGATGAACTATCTGAAACTCTAGGCGTTCCATTAATTAAAGGTGATACTCCAATTAAAGAGCGCGAGATTCTCTTTAATAAGTTTAGGTCTGGAGAAATTACTTGTTTAGTAGTCTCCAAGGTTGCTAACTTTTCAATTGATTTACCAGATGCAACTATTGCAATTCAAGTCTCAGGCGCCTTTGGTAGCCGCCAGGAGGAAGCGCAACGTTTAGGGCGAATTCTTCGACCTAAGTCAGATGGTCGTAGTGCAAAGTTTTATTCGGTCATTTCTCGCGACACAATCGATCAAGACTTTGCACAAAACCGTCAGCGCTTCTTAGCTGAACAGGGATATTCCTACAAAATTATTGACGCTGACGATGTTTTTCAAGGGAAGATTTAAAGCGGTCCGGATCCACTCGCCAGTAATCATGGTGTTCTCCATCAATGTGAATCACCGGTACTTGCTCGCCATATAGTTTCTCTAAATTCTCATTATTATCGATATAGATCTTCTCAATCCGAAAATCTAAGTCGGGCTGCATTGTTTCCAAAAGCTCAATAGCCACCTGGCATAGGTGACACCCATGGCGAGTAAACACCGTGACGGTACAGGTCTCAAACCTGTCAATTTGCTTAGAGAACTCGTTATTAGAGCTATCGGCCATGGTGAAATCATCTCATCTTGGTAGTGTTTGCGCTTATGCGGGGAATTCGTCTTAACCAACTACGCGTAGCGGCCGTTGCCGCAGTTCTCGTTGGCTCCGTACTGAGTGCACCATCCGCCCAAGCTTTATTTTTGGAAGTGCCCGGGACCCAGTGGGGCAATATTTATGCTGGAACGAACTCTGTTATCACCACAACTCCTCGTGCAAAGTTTGCCGTTGGTGTTGCAAAATCTAATTTCAAGGTCACTTACAACAACTTTCCCGATTGGGCTAAAACCGAAGTGCAGGCTGCCGTTGATGTGTGGGCGGCTAATTTTTCTTCCACCGTACCAATTCAAATTGATGCAACCTGGGGGCGAGCAAGTTCCTGGGGAATTCTTGGAAGTGCCCGTCCTGTAAATTTCTTTTCATCTTTTGCTGGAGCACCTGATCAATCGCTTTGGTATGCATCAGCGCTTGCAAATGCACTAGCCGGAAAAGATTTAGATAAAGCTAACCCCGATATCGTTATTCAAGTAAATTCAAATGGCGGGTGGAACACGCGCGGGGATGGCACACCAACTTCAAGAGAATATGATCTTGAATCTGTTTTCATGCATGAAATTGCCCACGGTCTTGGCTTCTTATCTAATGATGCCTACGACACTAACTCAGGTATTGCTAGTCTTGATCAACCAACACCTTTCGATGCATACCTACAGACTCCGGATAATCAACGTTTAGCTGATTTGCCAACCCCATCGAGGGACTTAGCCCTAGCATTAACAAATAGCCTTGTTTGGTCGGGTGCAAACGGGGTTAATGCAAACGGTGGAGTGAAACCAAAGTTATATACGCCTTCAACCTATGAACCAGGATCTTCGACCAGTCACTTAGATGAGGCGACTTTTTCTAAAGCAGGTTTGGATTCGGTTATGACGCCTAATTTAGATCCTGGTGAAATCTTCAAAGCGCCTGGACCGCTTTTACTGGCCATGTTGCAGGATTTACGAACTAAACCCCCTGCCGGAGCAGTCAGTGGGCTTCCAGAAGTCCCACGAAATGTTAAAGCTTTCACGGCCGACTCATCGGCGCTCATTTCATTTGATCCACCTGTCAATTTACGAACCGCTCAAATCAACGGATATGTCGTAAAGAATCTTAAGACTGGCGTTGAAAAGAGCGCTTTATCGAGCCCTGTTGTCGTAAGTGGCTTAAAGAATGGAACGTCTTACACTTTTTCTGTTACCGCAAAAAATGTTCTCGGTGCATCTGGGCCAGCGACAAGTAATGTTATGACTCCCCAAGCAGCCTGGAAGAGCACCGTTTTAGACAGTACCGCCGATGGAAAATCAGTTACCAGTACAACATTTAACGGAAAGCCAACAGTTGCTTATACCGATACAAAAACCGGCGATTTAAAGCTTGCTACTTATGATGGCAAAGTGTGGAATAAAGTAACTGTTGATGGAGCTGGCGGAACTAGTGGTCGAACTTCAAACTCAATTAATAGTCCGATCTCACTGTGTGTAAATGGCAGTGGAACGAAACAAACTCTCCACATATTTTATAGTGACTCTGTAGATAAAGATTTGCGATATGCCGCATACAATGGCAAAAGCTTTACTTTCGACATAGTCGACGGAAATGGTCCAGCAGTTAATAATTACGATGATCCGAACCGAGTCCGCACCTCTAGCGACGTAAGTGTTACGAATGCTTGCGTGGCCACGGCCAATAGCATCCAGGTTTACTATCGTGATGAGAGTCAGGGTGTCATATTAGGAGCCGTGAAAATAAAGAGTGCCCCTTGGGTTTATGAGTTAGTCGATGGCGATCGCAAGACGGATGGTCGTTCAACCGGCGATGTTGGTTTTCACTTGCAAGCCACCTTTGATGGTGCAAAGACATATCTCTTGTATGACTCAGTTGTAAGTGTTAATCAAAGAAAAGATATCTCCGCGGGTGCAGTTCGGGTTGCAACCAGAGTAGGAACCGATCCAGCTGCATGGGCTTACCAGACCCTCGATGTATCTACTGACGACGCATCAGTCTTTGGCTATGACGTTGCACTGTCTAAGGTGAATGGTGACGTTATGGCCGCTTGGTTAGCCTCATCGATCGCATCATTTCCTAAACCTAATCAAATCCGTTGGGCCTTACTCAGCGCACCGCTCACTATTTCGAGGATGACGACTGAGAATTTCGGCGAACCTGGACCTTACTTATCCATAGAGGGAAACATCATTGCCTTTAACTGCCAAGATCGCTTGTGTGCGCTAAATACGAGTAAGAAGGATTCCGGTCAAGCTGCAATTAGTTTGGTTAGGAGTAGTTCAATTTCCGACTCAACGCAGAGCACTTGGGTAACGCTTAATAAAGTTAAATACCTAATTTCTACAGTCAATAATAAATTGGCGTTACTTAAGCCTTAATTAGCGCTGCGAATAGATTGAGATAGTTTGTGCGTTTACCGTCACGCATAAAATCCCCAGCTCGTTAGAGCTTGTTAGCCCGATAACTTCCGCTTGGTCAGAAGGTGCGCTGAATGCACCAGACATCACGCCTTTGGTGTCAAAAGTAAGAAGAATTGGCTGCGGTTTTTTAGGTACCCAGTTGCTTAACTGCGCAATTGCCGATGTTGAAGTAAAAAACGCATTTGTAGAGCCCAAAGTAAAAATTGGACCGGTGGATCCAAATCTATAAGTCCACGAAGGGACATAGGTTTTAGAAAATTTAGTTACTGCGCTTTCAATCTTCTTTCCGGTAATAACAGTTCCGCCAAGCAACAGTGTTGGGCTTGCACTACTCCAGTTCCGTTTAGCTTTTGGTGCAGAACTACGCACAATTGAAAGTACGGTATTAGCACTTGAGACTTTGATAATGACGCCATCAATAACTCCGATAACTTTCTTACTGTTTAGTGTTTCAGCACTTGCGCCAGTTGCAGTTACTGTGCCATCGCCATTGCGTGCCACGGCATCGAGAGTTGTTGACACTTGACCAATGAGAAGCGCCTTTCCAAACTCGCCTAAAAGGTTGGCGCTAATAACAAAGCCAGAGTTGCCTTTTCCAGTTTGGGTCAGACCTACCAAAGTGATGCCGGTTTTATCTAACGCCATAGCTGTTACCAAAACTGGTGATGGCTGAACCGCGGTATACAGAATTGGCGTGGAGGTTCCAGCCGGAATCCTCCATAAGGCAATCGCGTTTAAGTTAGTGCTAAATATGTCGGGAACATTCGTGACATTATCTGGATTTAGCGGCGTTGATGTAGGAGTTGGGGCGGTGGTTGCTCGCTCAAGTGAGGTGGCGCCCGCAATCCAAAGGTTCCCAACGCTATCAACGCCGGCCGCTGTTGCTACAGAAGGGGAGTTTGGGTCAAGGGAGATATTCCATAGCTCTTGTCCCGTTGCATCAATGGCTCGGGCAAAAGATTTATCTCCCAAAGTTCCGTACATGACTATCGATTTACCGAGTGCAATTACACCCGCAACACCGATTTTTTTGCTGATTGTTGTGATTAATTTTAGGGGCTTGACGGTAATTTTCTTAGGTGCAGCACTCGTAGTAGGAATTGCCAGTAGCGTTGAAATTAAAACAAGTGAGAGAAAGCGTTTCACGCTAGTTCCTGCGAGCGATCGCGCGCAGCTTTCATCGCAGTTGCAACTACTGTTGCAATCTGATCCGTCTCAAAGGATGCCAACGCCGCTGCAGTTGTTCCATTAGGACTCGTAACATTTTCGCGCAAAGTTGTGGCAGATTTTCCTGATTCCTCGAGGAGTTTGGCTGCGCCCACCATCGTTTGTACCGTCAAAGTTGTTGCAATATCGGGCGATAAGCCGAGTTGCTCTGCCCCGTCGATCATGGCTTCAACGAACCTGAATAAATAGGCCGGCCCGGAGCCACTCGTTGCCGTTACGGCATCCTGTAAATCTTCAGGTACTTCAACTACTTTTCCAGTTGCTGATAGAAAACCAGAGACGAATGTAGATTGTTCGGCGCTGACCCCGTTGCCAAGTGATATGGCAGCCATTCCAGCACCGACCATGGTGGCAGTGTTGGGCATTACGCGCACAATTGGATTACCAGTTCCAAGGGCTTCGGCAATAAATGCGATCTTTTTACCTGCAGCAAAAGTGATTACAACGGCCTTAGGGTTAATCGAGGCTTTAATGTCGGCAAGGACGGTGGCCATATCTTGTGGCTTTACAACAAGTAAGAGGACATCGGCGCTTGCAACATTAGCTTCAAGCGGTGCAACCTTGATTCGGTAGCGGTTAACTAGCTCTTCTGCGCGGTCATTGCGTTTTTCAGAGATTGTTATTAACTCTGGTGTCACCCCATATGAAATTAATGCAGCAATAAGCGCCTCGCCCATTACTCCAGCGCCGATTACACCAACTGGTATCGACTTACTCATTGTGCAAGCCTACCTGTTAAGCGTGTAGGCTCTGCGACTATGTCCGAAGTAAAGCCAGGTTTTGCACGCGATTGGGTTGAATTCTCAGATCCAAGTGACCCAGAAGAAATCTTTAAGTGCGACCTCACTTGGTTGACCTCCTATTGGACGTGTATCTATGGTGATGGCTGCCAAGGTGTATTTAAGAATCAACCCAACTCTGGCTGCTGCACTGAAGGCGCTATGTACACCGATGCAGATGATGAAGCGCGTACCGATAGGGCCGCGGCTTATTTAACTCCTGAGATGTGGCAGTTCTATTCAGAGGCCCGTCCAAAAAAACCTGGCGCCAAACTTCGCATCTCTGAGAAGGATGAAGATGGCGATCGTAAAACACGTCGCGTAGAAGATGGTTGCATATTCTTAAATCGAAAGGGTTACGAGGCCGAGGGTTTCACTGGCACTTTCGGTTGCGTGCTTCACCATTTAGCGGTTAAAGAAAACAAACACTTTGTTGATACAAAGCCTGATGTCTGCTGGCAGTTACCTTTGCGTAGAAGTTTTGAAACTCGCGAAGTTGGCGAGCGCGAATACTCGATCACTGTAATTGGTGAGTACGAGCGTCTGGCATGGGGCGACGGCGGAGATGATTTTGACTGGTACTGCACGAGCAATACCGATGCCCATGTTGGTACCGAGCCGGTTTATATTTCCAATAAATACGAACTGCAAAAACTGATGGGCGAGATCCCCTATGCCGAGTTAGCGCGCCTGTGCGACATACGCATGGCTGGAATTCGCGATGCCCAGTCACGCTCACTTCCACTCTTTGTCATACAACATCCAGCAACGCTGGCTGTGAAATAGTCAGTCCTTAGTTCTAGGCTCTACCCATGGCTAAAGTCGAGAAGGATCCCTTCCGCTGTACTGAATGCGGCTGGACTTCGCAAAAATGGGTTGGGCGCTGTGGAGAGTGCCAGTCATGGGGTTGCGTCGAAGAGGTTGCCGCTCCTAAAAAACTCTCACTCGTTCCCGGCCGAGTAACAAATAAAGCCACACCAATTGGCGATGTTGATTTATCTGCAGCTCATGCCCGCCCTACCGGCGTAAGCGAGCTGGATCGAGTTCTAGGCGGCGGTTTAGTTCCAGG
>CAILBF010000169.1 GCA_903832395.1 uncultured Actinomycetes bacterium
AGGCCCGTGGCGCACTCGCCTCGTACATGCACTCACTCGAGGCAGACCCAGCTCAATTGGATTACTTAAATGCGAGAAAATCTGAGATTAACTTACTGGTTAAAAAATATGGCGGTAGTGGAGCTCCTGAAATCGAAGCCGATGATTTAGTCGATCGTTTTGAAATATCAAGCAGTACGATTAGCGATTTAGAGGGTGGCGATGACCGACTTAAAGAGATGGAAGTTGAGTTAACGGGAATCAAGAAATCGCTAGTTGTTGCAGCTAAGTCGCTAACAACAATACGCAACGAGGCCGCCATTCGTTTGAGTGCTGCAGTAACACATGAAGTTCAACAATTATCAATGCCGCACACCTCATTTGTCACACAAGTCAATACTGTTGATTACACCGCACTTAAGGAGGCAGATTTTACATCCTTGGGGTGCGACGAAGTTGCGATGTTTATTTCTTCGCACAAAGACGCGCCATTGGTTGCGCTTGCAAAGGGTGCTAGTGGTGGCGAAATGTCACGAGTCATGCTGGCTCTAGAGGTTGTCATCGCCGCATCGCATCCCGTTGGGACATATGTTTTCGACGAGGTAGATGCTGGAGTGGGCGGGAAAGCGGCAATTGAAGTAGGTCGACGTCTTCATTCACTTTCAAAGCATGCTCAAGTCATCGTCGTAACCCATTTACCCCAAGTCGCGGCGTGGGCAGACTCACATTTTGTTGTCACAAAAGATATTGATGGCTCGGTTAGTCAGAGCGATGTACGAAAAGTAGAAGGCGAAAATCGCATTGAGGAAATTGCACGAATGCTCGCGGGGTTGGAAAACTCCGTAAGCGCGCGTGAACACGCCGCCGAGCTGCTTTCGCTGAAGGTGTAAGGGAGAGCGGCAAAGAAGTGATAGGTTCGTCTCCCATGGGCCAGCAACATGTGACGAAACATCTCTTTGTATCCGGCGGAGTCGCCTCATCTCTTGGTAAAGGACTCACCGCCTCATCGCTTGGAAGACTCCTTGTAGCTCGAGGTCTTCGTGTAACGATGCAAAAACTCGATCCTTACTTAAACGTCGATCCCGGCACGATGAATCCTTTTCAACATGGCGAAGTCTTCGTAACCGATGATGGAGCTGAGACGGATTTAGACATTGGCCATTACGAACGTTTTCTAGATACCAATCTGCACGGTTCGGCAAACGTAACAACGGGCCAGGTGTATTCGCGAGTGATTGCCCGTGAGCGACGTGGTGAATATTTAGGCGAAACTGTTCAAGTCATCCCACACATCACTAATGAAATTAAAGAGCGCATTCGCGCTATGGCAGGCCCCGAAATCGACGTTGTCATTACTGAAATTGGCGGCACGGTCGGAGATATCGAATCACAACCATTTTTAGAAGCGGCCCGACAACTTCGCCAAGAAGTTGGACGCGACAATGTTTTCTATCTCCATGTTTCATTGGTTCCGTACATCGGTCCATCAGGGGAGTTAAAGACTAAGCCGACACAACACTCGGTTGTAGCTCTTCGAAGCATTGGCATTGCACCTGATGCAATCGTTCTTCGCTCTGATCGCCCAATTCCATTGCCAGTGAAAAAGAAGATTTCGCTCATGTGCGACGTGGATTTAGCCGCAGTCGTTGGCGCCGTAGATGCTCCATCGATTTACGATATTCCAAAAGTGCTCCACGCCGAGGGTCTAGATGCCTACGTTGTAGCTCGCTTAGGTCTTAAATGCCACGACGTCGTCTGGGGAGAATGGGATGACCTGCTTGAAAAAGTACATCACCCAAAGCACCACATTCGTGTCGGTTTAGTTGGCAAGTACATCGATCTTCCCGATGCCTACCTTTCGGTTTCTGAGGCTTTGCGTGCGGGTGGCTTTGCAAATGCTGCAAAGATTGAAATCGTTTGGATTGCAAGTGATGAGTGCGAAACTCCAGAAGGTGCTGCTAAGAATTTGAGCAACGTAGATGCAATCTGTGTTCCAGGTGGTTTTGGTATTCGTGGCATTGAGGGAAAAGTCGGTGCTCTAAAATTTGCTAGAGAGAATGCAATTCCAACTTTAGGATTATGTCTTGGTTTACAGTGCATGGTGATTGAAGCTGCTCGTAATTTAGCGGGAATTAGCGATGCCATCTCTGCGGAGTTTTCTGATTCCGGTACTCCGGTAATTGCCACTATGGAGAATCAAAGAGATATCGTTGCTGGAAATGAAGACATGGGTGGCACTATGCGCTTAGGACTCTACAAAGCATCGCTAGTCCCAGGTTCGGTAGTTGCAACGACATATGGAGCAAACGAGATATCCGAGCGCCACCGTCATCGTTATGAGGTTAATAACGCTTTTAGAGATCAGATTGCACAATCAGGTCTTGTGTTCTCAGGCTTCTATGAAGAGTTGGATTTAGTCGAATTTGTAGAACTACCTAAAGAAGTGCATCCTTACTACATTGGTACGCAAGCTCACCCAGAGCTTCGATCTCGCCCAACTCGGCCTCATCCACTGTTCGTAGGTTTGATTGCCGCAGCTATAAAAGCGAAAGGTTAATTGCAATGATTGTTGGAGTTCCTAAAGAGATTAAAGTACATGAATCACGCGTAGCGATTACCCCCGAAGGCGTTAGCGAATTCGTAGCCGCCGGACATACAGTAATAATCGAAGATGGCGCCGGCTTAGGTTCCTCGTTAACCAACGAAGATTTCATTGCAGCGGGAGCGAAGATAGTTGCCGATGCAGATTCGGTATGGAGCACTGCCGAACTAGTTCTTAAAGTAAAAGAGCCCATCGCAGTTGAATATCCAAAGATGCGTCGCGGACAAACACTCTTTACTTACCTTCACCTAGCCGCCTCGCTGCCTTGCACAGATGCACTCATAGCAAGTGGTGTAACTGCAATTGCTTATGAGACCGTTGAAGTAAATGGATCGCTACCACTTTTGGTGCCAATGAGTGAGGTTGCGGGACGCTTAGCTACACAAGTTGGCGCGACTGCACTTGAGCGACCAAATGGTGGCCGTGGAGTTCTACTGGGTGGAGTTCCTGGAGTATCACCGGGCCGCGTAGTTGTTATTGGTGGGGGCGTTTCAGGATTAAACGCCGCCGTCATCGCCGTTGGAATGGGCGCCGAAGTAACTGTCTTCGATCGATCAATTAGCCGTTTGCAGTACATCGATACGGTTTACGGTGGACGTATTAAGACGTTAGTTGCATCCGCACATGCGATAGAGCGTGAAGTTCGATTGGCAGATTTAGTTATTGGTGCCGTTTTGGTTCACGGAGCTAAAGCTCCTAAGTTGGTTTCTAACGCTCTCGTAAAGACAATGAAGAGTGGCAGCGTTTTGGTCGATATCGCAATTGATCAAGGTGGTTGCTTCGAAGATAGCCGTGCAACTACACACGCGGAACCTACATATAAAATTCATAATTCAATCTTCTATTGCGTAGCAAATATGCCTGGGGCAGTTCCTGTTGCTTCAACGTATGCGTTAACGAATGCGACACTTCCATACGCACTAGCGATAGCCAAAAATGGCTGGAAGGCGGCTTGTGAGAAAGACGCCAACCTCGCAAAGGGTCTAAACGTCCATGAAGGCAAGATCTACTACGCTGCAGTTGCAGAAGCACATGGGTACGAGCACGTTAAACTTTGATTCTCTTGCACAAAATTTTCTTAACTATTGTGCGATAGAGCGGGGTTTAGCGGTTAATTCAGTTGCTGCCTACCGCCGGGATTTGAGCAAATTTGGAAGTTACTTGGGTAGTTCCGAATTTGAATCCATAGATTCTTCGACAATCTCGAATTTTGAAAGCTCCTTGCGCTTGGAGAAATTATCTCCAGCGAGCATCAACCGAATTGATTCAACTTTGCGCAGCTTCTTCAAATATGTGCAGGTAGAGCATGGTATGGCCGACCCAACTGTTGAAATTGAGAGCAGTAGAGCAGTCAGACGTTTGCCGAAAGCTTTGCACGTTGATCAGATTCTTAAACTCATTGACAGTGCCTACCGTGAAGGTGAACCAGTAACCATTCGCGACCGGACCATGATCGAACTTCTCTATAGCAGTGGTGCTCGAGTGAGCGAGCTCATTGGAATAAATCTTGGTGATATCTCGCAATTGGAGACTCCCGATGGCCCGGTCACAACTTTGAAACTTCGTGGCAAAGGCGGGAAAGAGCGAATCGTTCCTTTAGGATCTTTTGCCACTGCGGCACTCGATGATTATAAAGTTCGTACTCGTCCATCATTGGCATTAAATAAAGCATCTAACAACTCAGCGCTTTTTCTAAATTCTCGTGGCGGACGTATCACACGCCAGTCAGCGTGGAACATCGTTCTGAAAGCTGCCGAGGTTGCTGGTATCACCGAAAAAGTCTCTCCACATGTCTTTAGACACTCATATGCCACTCACCTTTTAGATGGGGGGGCAGATATTCGCGTTGTTCAAGAACTCCTAGGACATGCCTCAGTTACAACTACACAGATATATACGCTCATTACTATCGATAAAATTCGCGAAAACTATTCAACTGCACATCCGCGGGCGTAAAAGTTTTATAGACCGCGCAAACGACGGGCCAGAATACTTTGATCGCCTTTTGCTTCAAGATCGGCGATTATTACAGCAATTGATTCACGAACAATGCGACCGCGATCGGCAGCAAGACCTAAATCACCTCGAAGTAACAAACGTGCTTGATCTAAATCAAATAATTCATCGGGAGATAGATAGACCGTAATCTTTTCATCGTGACGCTCACGACCTGAAGGAGAGCGATCAACGGTAGTTACTCGACGCCTTGCAATGGAACGGACACCCTTTTTAACTGACGGTGCCTTAGGCGTTGCGATAGAAGGTGGAACTAAAGGCGCGCTAACTTCTGCTGTTGTTGGTACTGAACTTAACGCTGGGGCAGTTGAACGAAAAAGCTCATCGGCGCCAGGGAGATTGGCTCTACGGGTCATCGGGCGCCTCCTCGGGCGATTAATTCACGGGCAAGTCGGCGGTAAGAAGCTGCTCCATCGGAGGATGAGGCATACGTTGTTATCGGCTCTCCAACAACGGTTGTTTCTGGGAAACGAATAGTCTTAGCAATGATTGTTTCAAAGACATCTTCGGGGAATTGTTCCAAGATGCGTTCGAGGACTTGGCGGTTATGTGAAGTTTTTTTATCGTACATAGTTGCCAAAATTCCAATGAGTTTAAGATTTGGGTTAAGAAAGGTTTTCACCTTATCTAAATTGCCCTTCAACTCGATGAAGCCGTGGAGCGCAAAGTACTCACACTGCAAAGGCACGATAACTTCATCGGCTGCAACGAGGGCGTTAATTGTTAACTGGCCCATTGTTGGTTGGCAGTCAATTAAAATTACGTCGTAGTAATCGCGCAGGGATGTGAGCGCACGCTTTAGGTATTGTTGTCCGCCAATCTCTGCGCCCAGAGTTGTCTCTGCCGTTCCAAGATCTCTATTTGCCGGTAAGAAATCAAGACCGGGAACGGAGGATTTCAAAATGATTGTTTCAACTGAGGCCGTTGGTGTCATAAGTGCGTAATAAACAGTTTGTTCTAACGGCAGTGAATGCGCATTCACACCAAGGCCAAGTGAGAGTCCACCTTGTGGGTCAAAGTCGACGAGTAGAACGCGACGGCCATATTCGGCCAGTGATGCGCCTAAGTTAATCGTGGTCGTAGTCTTACCAACGCCACCTTTTTGGTTAAATACTGCGACCACTTTTGCGGAGCCATGTTCGGCGAGATGCACCGGAGTCGGAAAGCTCTGAGCTTTTGTGCCCAGAAGGGTCGCGGTTGTAGATACTTCCTCGCGAATTGTCGATTTAGCGCTCAAACGTCAAACCTCTTTCTTGATATTTTCTGGGAGCCTACGCGTTAGCGTGAACTTGGGCAACTGTGAAGTAGGGTGCGTCCATGGATCTATCGATGGATGCGGCAACGGATGTAAACGCGGCAAGTAGCGGTGCGTTTTCTGTACACCTCGATAACTTCGATGGCCCATTCGATCTCTTACTGCAGCTTATTTCACGCCACAAAATGGACATTACCGAGATATCTCTGAGTATTGTCACCGACGAGTTCATATCCTTCATCCGCGCCCTTGAGGTCAGCGGAGAGGGCTGGCGCTTAGATCAGGCAACGGAGTTTCTAGTCGTCGCCGCGACACTTCTTGATTTGAAGGCCGCGCGTCTCTTGCCAAGTGGTGAGGTCGATGATGAAGAGGATCTAGCTCTTCTCGAGGCTCGAGACATCCTCTTTGCAAGGCTTCTTCAGTACCGCGCCTTCAAGGAGATTGCCGCGACCTTCGCTGAGCGAATTACCATGTCGGATAAATCCTTTGCCCGTGTAGTCGCCCTCGAAGCGGGTTTGAGCGCGCTTTTGCCCGAAGTCTTAATTGGCGTTGGAGCTGCCCGTTTTGCAGCGATAGCCCAGCGTGTTTTAACGCCTAAGACCACCCCCGTTGTTGGTGTTGAGCACCTCCACTTACCCCTGGTGAGCGTTGCTGAGGAGTCTAAGCACGTTGTAGAGGCTCTGCGTAAGTCCACCTCGCTTTCATTTAGAAACCTCATCTCTGACGCCGAGAGCACGCTTGTTATTGTGGCGCGTTTTCTTGCTCTTCTCGATCTCTACCGCCAGGGAGTACTACGCTTTAATCAGGTAGTTGCCATGGGCGAGCTCCAAATCTCCTGGACTGGCTCGCTCACCGGCGAAGTTGAAGTCAGTGACGAGTTCGATATTCCCGTGGTACTTGAGTCCGATGATATAAACGAAAGTGGCGAAAATGTCTAATGTAGAAGTTGAGCGTTCGATTGAAGCGATCCTCATGGTCGTTGATGAGCCGGTTACTGAGATAACTCTGGCTCAGGTGCTTGAGCGTACGGTCGATGAGATCGATGCAGCTTTGGTCAATCTGGCCAGTAGCTACGACAACCGTGGCTTCACGCTCAAGAAGATCAGCGGAGGATGGCGCTTTTATAGCCATCCCGACCTTTCCAGCGTCGTTGAAAAATTTGTTCTCGATGGACAACAGTCACGCCTAACCCAGGCCGCGCTCGAAACGCTCTCCGTTGTGGCCTATCGCCAGCCTGTATCCCGGGCCCGAGTGTCGGCTATCCGCGGAGTTAACGTTGAAGCTGTAATGAAGACGCTTATTACCCGTGGCTTAGTGGAGGAGTCGGGGCTAGAGCATGAAACTGGCGCCATTTTGTACACGACAACTAGCTATTTTCTAGAGCGTTTAGGGTTGAACTCACTCGAGGATCTACCTGCCTTGGCACCATATCTGCCTAACCTTGACGGGTTGGACGATATTTTGGATTCGCTAACCGACTAGAGGTCGCGGTACTATGGCCTCCGACAGTCGGGAGACAGCCATGGGCGATATGCGCCTTAATAAAATCATCGCAGATGCGGGCATTACGAGCCGCCGCGGAGCAGACGAACTCATAGAGTCTGGACGCGTAACTGTAGATGGAATAGCAATTCGGGAGATGGGCTCCAAATTCGACCCTGATAAGGTTAAAGTCGCGGTTGATGGTGAGACAATTAAGCGCTCTGTGACTAAGAGTTATCTGGCACTTCATAAACCTAAAGGCGTTTTGTCAACCATGTACGACCCTGATGGCCGACCCTCTTTAAGCGATTTCATTGATCTGCGACGAGAGCGTCTTTTCCATGTAGGACGCCTCGATAAAGACTCAGAGGGACTCATCCTTTTAACAAATGACGGCGATCTTACCTTCCGGGCGACACACCCATCATTTGGACTTGAAAAGACCTACATTATTGAACACGACGGCAACCTTCCTACTGGTGTCGAAAAAGTGCTCCTCAAAGGCGTTGAGCTCGAAGATGGAATGGGTCGAGTTTTGAGCTTCAAGGAGCTATCGCCTCGATGGATTGAGGTCACAATCCACGAAGGCAGGTACCACATTATTCGCCGCTTAATGGAGGCGGTCGATGTTGATGTACTTCGTTTGATCCGCACCAAGTTCGGCCCTATCTCCTTGGGGGACACTCCAGAGGGGCGATGGCGAGACCTGAACTCCGGAGAGTTAACAAATCTGCGTAACGTTTTAGGGTTATAGCGTTTTAACGATATATCGGTATCTGTAGAAATATGGATATGTTGATTTATCGTTATTTGGGTTTTAAGTAACGATATATCGATAATTACTACGCTCACTAAGTGCGTTGAAAATCGATTTATCGTTATTCATCAATAGGTGCAGTTGATGAGGTTGTACAAGGTTGGAGGATGTAAAAGTCGTAAAAGCGTTATATCGATATATCTGTAAATTTCTTGCCCCTCTGTAAATACCCACAAAAAATGGGTAGGAAAGGTACCCTTATCCCATGACTTTGCGAGCTATTCGAGGCGCCATTCAAGTGAGCGCAAATACGCCTGAGGCCATTGGCGAGGGAGTAAAAGAGCTCATCGGTGCGATTATGAGAGCTAATTCGCTCACTCCCGAGGCGGTAATTTCCGTTATCTTCACCTCGACCCCAGATCTGACCGCGGCATTTCCAGCAGCGGCCTGCCGCGAAATTGGCTTTGAATCAGTGCCCTTAATTGGAGCAGTTGAGGTCAACGTTCCAGGTGCCCTTGATAAGACCATTCGAGCCATGCTTCACTGTGAGAGCAGTGCGCCGGCCTCGTCGGTCTCACATATTTATCTCCACGGCGCGCAATCTCTGCGCCGGGATATAGCTCAGTAATGCTGACCCAGGTACGCATCGTTGGCTCAGGCTTAATAGGAACATCTATCGCCTTGGCCTTAACTGGGCACGGTATTCGGACACATCTAGTTGATAGCGATCAATCGGCCGCTGATTTAGGCAATGCACTCACCGGGAGCCTCGATGTGGACTCTCCGCAACTCGTGATTCTAGCTTTATCAACGAACGCCATACCCCAGGTCATTGATAGAGAGTTTTTTTTAAACCCAAAGGCGACGTTTATGGATGTTGGCAGTGTTAAGACTGAACCTTTAGTTCATATCAAGCAATCAAAACTCCCATTGGCCCAGTTTGTTCCAACCCATCCGATGGCAGGGCGAGAGATTGGGGGAGCCCACTCTGCTAGAGCCGATCTCTTCATGACTCGCAGTTGGGTAATTACCCCGATCTCGGAAACCTCCGCCGAATCACTGGCTCTGGTCGAAGAGTTCATCGCCCTTATGGGCTCAAGTTCTTTAACCCTCTCTCCGGAGGAGCATGATCGAGCCGTTGCCGCCATCTCGCATCTACCTCAAATCACCGCAACTTTGCTCGCTCAATCCCTGAGCGATCTGACTCCGAATTGGTTGGAGTTAGCTGGTTCAGGGCTTCGAGATACGACTCGAATAGCTGCCTCTGACCCACAACTATGGAGTGAGATCATCCACTCCAATAGAGAAGAGATTTCACGACTTGCTACAAAAATGCATAGTGAGCTCGGTGAACTAATTGCACATCTCGATGATAAAAAAGCTATTGAAGAGTTTATTCATCGCGGAGGCATCGGCCGCTCTCGCATCCCCGGAAAGCACGGCGGAAAAGCGCGCGAATATACGTACCTACCGATTGTTATCGATGATAAACCGGGACAGCTGGCGGCAATTTTTAATGAATGTGCTGCAGTTGGCGTAAACGTCGAAGATCTCAATATTGAACACTCACCTGGGCAACAAAGCGCACTTATAACTCTTGCATTGTCATCCTCTGATGCGAGCTCTCTATCAGATCACCTATCAGCGATCGGATGGAACGTTCATCCGATTCTTAAATAGAAGTAGGCTCATCACATGGGCATAGTCGTAGCAATTGATGGCCCGAGTGGGGCAGGCAAGTCGAGCGTATCCAAAGCGATTGCAATTCGCGCCGGATGGAATTATTTAGATACAGGTGCGCTCTATCGCGCGATGACCTGGATTGCACTTGAAAATAACTGCGAGAGCGCAAAAGATATTGTTACTGCAGCTAAGAGATCACCTATTCGTTTCGTTTCCGATCCACATGCTCCGAATGTTTTTGTTGGTGACACTCAGATTACGCAGGCTATTCGCGGAACATCAGTTACTGAAAACGTTAGTCGCATCAGTGCCATGCCCGAGATACGACATGAGTTACTCAATCTGCAGCGAACAATTATCAATGGCGCGGAAAAGGGAATTGTTGTTGAAGGCAGAGATATTGCAACAGTTGTTGCGCCCGATGCACCACTTAAGATTTATTTAACTGCTGATTTAGATGCTCGTGCTGTGCGTCGCGAGAATGAGACCGAAGACAAAAACGTTGACGTACGCAGTTCATTAGATTCTCGCGATACTTCTGATTCAACACGCGAAGTTTCGCCCTTGGTTATGGCGCGCGACGCAGTCGAAGTCGATTCCACGTATCTAGATCTCAATGAAACAATTGATCGAATTTGGGAGTTACTACGCGAGCGATCCTTGCTCGGCCTACCGATTGTGGCCATTTTGGGCCGTCCAAACGTAGGAAAATCAACACTTATTAACCGTTTCATCGGTCGTCGTGAAGCAATTGTCGAAGACACTCCAGGGGTTACGCGTGATCGCGTTCAGTATGAATGCGAATGGGGCGGTCGCAGATTTATTGTTATGGATACTGGTGGATGGGAAGCAAAACCAGATGGAATCTCTATTCAAGTTAGTGCCGGTGCTGAAATAGCGATGGAGGAGGCCGATGTTTTAGCGTTCGTCGTAGATGCACAAGTCGGTGCCTTAGATGAAGACGATATTCTCGTTCAACGACTTCGCAAAGCTAAGAAGCCTTTAATTCTAATTGGAAACAAAGTTGATGGAGAACGTGAAGAGGCCGAAGCCCACGGATTATGGAGTCTTGGACTTGGCGAGCCATATTTTGTTTCAGCGCTGCACGGTCGAGGCAGCGGAGATCTACTTGATCATATAATTAAAGAGCTTCCCGAAGTTGGGGGAGCACAAACTCAAGATGGTTATCGGAAAGTTGCATTGATTGGCCGACCTAACGTTGGTAAATCATCATTGCTTAACGCCCTTGCCGGAGAAAATCGTTCGATTGTTGATTCGGTTGCTGGCACGACGCGCGATCCAGTAGATGAGTTAATTGAGTTCGGCGGGTCGACGTGGAGATTTATCGACACTGCGGGATTGAGAAAACGTGCCAACCAAGCATCGGGTACCGATTACTACGCATCGCTGCGTACACAAAGCGCACTTGAGCGTTGTGAAGTTGCCGTTGTTGTTCTAGATGCATCGGAGCCAATCACCGAACAAGATTTACGTGTGATCACGATGGTTGAAGAAGCCGGTAAAGCGATGGTCATTGTTATGAACAAGTGGGATTTGGTGGATGAAGATCGTCGTGACCAATTGGATCGCGAAATCGATAGACACTTAGATCAAGTTGAGTGGGCACAGCGAGTTAACGTTGCGGCGAAGACTGGTTGGCATCGAGATCGTTTGGCGCCGGCACTTCGAACATCACTTGATAGTTGGGAGCGACGCGTTCCAACTGCCAAACTCAACTCATTCCTCGGAGCATTGATCGGCGCCACGCCGCCGCCGGTTCGCGGAGGAAAACAACCCAAGATCTATTACGCAACCCAGGCCGGAATCGCCCCTCCAAAATTCGTCGTCTTTTCTAGTGGCTGGATCGAGGCCTCCTATCGCCGCTTTATCGAGCGCAGACTTCGCGAGGAGTTTGGCTTCCCAGGCACTCCAGTTCAAGTTGCGATCCGAGTTAAAGAGCGCGACTAAGTTTTATGAATTCCTCGTTAATAACCGTGCCAAACGGCTTAACTTTTCTACGTTTTCTAGGAATCCCGCTATTCATTTACTTGACGTTGAACCTGCACGCAGATGGTTGGGCGATTGCAGTTTTAGCTATTGGGGGAGCCACTGATTATTTCGATGGCAAACTCGCGCGCGCCTGGAATCAGACTTCGCGATTTGGTGAATTGGCAGATCCGGCAATTGATCGCCTCTACATCTTTGCAATATTGATTGTTTTCCTCATTCGTTCAATTTTTCCGGCGTGGATGATTGTGGCGCTCATCGCGCGCGATCTTATTTTGGGAATCTTGACGATCTATTTGAAGCGAGCAGGCCATGGACCATTGCGGGTTAATTATTTAGGTAAAGCGGCCACTTTCAATCTTATGTACGCATTTCCCTTTATCTTGCTAGCTCAGAGTGCAGGTGCTCTGGGAAATGTGGCATATGTCCTAGGGTGGAGCTTTGCTATATGGGGCTTTGCCCTCTACATTGCTACAGGTATAACGTATGCACGCGAAGCGATTTCGCAGATAAGAGGCGGACATGTCATCAGCTCCTGATAATTTGCAGTACACCAAAGAGCACGAATGGGTCTCCGTCGATGGAGATATTTATACGATGGGAATTACTGACTACGCACAAGGCGCTCTTGGTGACATTGTTTATGTACAGTTGCCTAAAGTTGGTGAGAATCTTACTGCAGAAAAAGTCTGCGGAGAAGTTGAGTCCACGAAATCCGTCTCTGAGATTTTCGCACCTGTTACGGGTGTAGTTACCGCCATTAATGAATCCCTATCAAATACCCCGGAATCAATCAACTCCGATCCATATGGAAATGGTTGGCTCGTTAAGATTCAAGTCAGCGCAACACCAACTGATCTGCTTAGCGCCGAGCAATACGGTCTTTTGACGGCTTGACCAATGCTCGTGCGCCCTTTAATCTCAGCCTAAGGTTGAGAGTAGAGGGGTGAGGCTATGGATCAGAAGAAAAGCGAACTCACCAGCACACTTCATCTCTCAACTAGAGAATCTGTAGCTTCGGATTCAACACTTCTCGCCGATTACTTATCTACTCTTCCCACGGAAGACCAGGGCGTCATTGCACAAGTTCAAAGCGCTGGCGGAGATAAAGCAATGGTTTTAATTAACCGCGGCGAAAGTAAAGGTTCACGGTTTCTTATCACTGCGCAGGGAGCCAGCCTCGGCAGATCTCCCGACAGCGTTGTATTTCTAGATGATGTGACTGTCTCTCGTGTACACGCAGTCATTGAAAAGAACGGAACAGAGTTTGCCTTACGTGATTGTGGCTCTTTGAATGGAACGTATGTAAATAACAGTTCGGTAAGTGAAGTTGTATTGCACTCAGGAGATCAGATTCAAATCGGTAAATTTCATCTGCTTTTTGTTTGTGGAAATTCGAAAGTCAAGAGTTAAAATTGGTATATAGAGAATTAGGGGAGTACTAATGGCTGTTCCAGCGCGCGCCTACTTAAGCATCGGTGAGGTTCTCAATCGCCTTCGTGGGGATTTTGCCGATATTACAATTTCTAAGATTCGCTTTCTAGAGTCTGAGGGTTTGATAGAGCCGCAAAGAACACCGTCGGGTTACCGCAAGTTCACGAGCTCTGATCTAGAGCGATTGCGTTATGTCCTATTGGCCCAACGCGATCAATACCTTCCATTGAAAGTTATTAAGGATAATCTCGATGCAATGGACAGAGGCCTAACGCCTGCTCCAATTGGCGGTGTAGCGCATCCAGTTGTTGCCCTGGCAACGGTTGATGGCCAAATGGCACCGAGTGCTTTTGGCGAAGTGAGCGAGATGCGCTTATCTCGTGAAGAGTTGTTAAAGAACTCAGGGTTGACCGATGAGCAGTTAGTGGAGATTGAAAGTTATGGTCTGATCGCTGCCCGCGGACGTCATTTCGATGGCGATGCGCTAGCGATCGCTAAAGCCGTCACGGAGATGGCTAGTTTTGGAATCCAGGCCCGCCACTTACGATCATTTAAATCTGCCGCCGATCGCGAGATTGGTTTAATCGAGCAGGTCATTACGCCGTTGACGCGTCAAAAATCTTCAGAGTCCAAAGCTCGTGCCGAAGAGGTTCAAAAAGAGATTGCTTCACTCTCCATCCGACTACATGCCGCCCTTGTCCGTGGCGGTCTCCATCGCCTTCGTTCATAAAACTATGTTGATAGGTATGGAAGTTGTTGGTGTTCGGGTAGAGATGCCTTCTAACCAACCAATCGTTTTACTCAAAGAGATTGATGGTTCGCGTTTTCTTCCAATTTGGGTCGGTGCCAATGAGGCAACGGCAATCGCTTTTGCTCAACAAGGAGTAGAGCCTCCGAGGCCTCTGACCCACGATCTAATGCGTGAAATTGTTGAGGCCCTGGATGCAACAGTGACGGCCGTGCATGTTACGGAGATGAAGGATGGCGTTTTCTATGCCAACCTCATCATTCGAGATAGCGAATCAATCGCGCGAACGATCTCGGCCAGGCCTTCGGATGCCATCGCCCTTGCACTTCGCACTCATAGCAATATTTTGGCAACTAGCGAGCTCCTCGATGAGGCCGGAATCGAAATACCGGATCAAGGGGCGGGGCAAGAGAACCAAGAGGTCGAACGTTTCAGGCAGTTTTTGGATGAAATCAACCCTGAAGACTTCGCCGGATAGGCTCAAAACCCTCAATCTCTACTAGAGGTTTGGTCCGTGTCGGTCATTGAAACTAAGGGTGCGCTGCCTTAGATTTACGAGCACTCCCCAAGAGAATCGAGCACTACGTGACTTCCCAAGAGTTAGAGATCGGCTACCGCGGCGCCACAGCTTGCTCTGCAGCTGGAATAACGTATCGCCAGTTAGATTATTGGGCACGTACATCATTAGTTGAACCGAGCATTCGTACGGCTAGTGGCTCTGGTACTCAACGTCTATACGGCTTCCGCGACATCTTGGTTTTAAAAATTGTTAAGAGATTGTTGGATGCAGGCGTTTCACTTCAAAATATTCGAACTGCAGTTGATCACCTCCGTAATAGGGGAGTCACCGATTTGGAGCGCATAACTTTGATGAGTGATGGCGCCTCAATTTATGAGTGCACGAGCTCGGATGATATTCTTGACTTGCTCGCCGGAGGCCAGGGAGTCTTTGGCATAGCCGTCGGCAAAGTGTGGCACGAGGTTGAAGGTTCATTACTGACCCTTCAAGGTGAAATTAACGGACAAATTGTTAGTGTCCAAGATAACGATGAGCTTTCCCTTAGACGTAAGAGCAAAGGCGCTTAATTAACTCTAGTCTGTAGGCATGATTGAATACGATGCTTTTTCACGCCGTCACATTGGTCCTTCAGATGAGCAAGCGCAAAAGATGCTTGCCGAACTTGGTTACAAGAACATGGCTGACTTTATTGCCGATGTAGTTCCCTCAAATATCGCAATTGCGAAGAAGTTAGATGAACATCTTCCAGCACCGTTAAATGAAGTCGAAACGATTGCAGCACTTCGAGCTCTAGCCGATAAGAACCAACTCTTTCGCTCGCTCATTGGTACCGGTTACTACGGGACTATCACGCCGCCAGTTGTAGTCCGAAATGTTTTGGAAAATCCAGCTTGGTATACGGCGTATACGCCTTATCAACCTGAAATCTCACAAGGTCGCTTAGAAGCTCTCTTTGC
>CAILBF010000170.1 GCA_903832395.1 uncultured Actinomycetes bacterium
ACTTACGAGTATTGAGGGGTCTAAGTGGCGTAAATCTCAAGGTTTAGGCGGCAATTGCACAACTTGAGCGGCATATACAAGGCCTGCGCCATAACCGATCAAAAGTGCCAGTTGGCCGTGAAGCTCGGGATGTTGTTCAAGAAGTACATCCATGGCCAGCGGAATTGAGGCCGCGGAAGTGTTTCCATTGACACGAATGTCATCTGCAATCACAACGCTACTTGGCAGTTTCATCTCTTTGACCATTGATTCAATTATTCGCATATTTGCTTGGTGCGGAATAAAGGCACCAAGTTCATCGGGACTAACACCTGCAGCTGCAAGCGCTTTAATTGCAACTTTGCCAACGGTAAACACGGCCCAGCGGTATACGGCCTGACCTTGCTGCGAAATATTTGGCCAACCAAGTTCGGCCACACCTTTATCGGGTGAGTTTCTAAATACTGTGTATGCCGGGCTTAAAGTAATTGCCTCACGTGAGTCGGCATCTGAGCCCCACACTGAAGGCCCAATGAGAGGCTCGCTACTTTGTCCAATGACAACTGCGCCAGCGCCATCGCCAAAAATAAATGCCGTTCCACGATCACTCATGTCGAGAAAGTCTGAAATCTTTTCAACTCCGACGACTAGTACGTTCTTGGATGTTCCTGCACGAACCAAATCGCTAGCCATCGCAACGCCATAGCAAAAACCAGCACAGGCAGCGCTAATATCAAAGGCTGCTATCTTCGGATTTCCTAATACTCTTACTAAGTCGGTGGCCGCACTAGGTGCTTGAACTGGATACGTAATCGTTGCCACAATTACTGTGTCAATATCGGCAATCGTTAATTTCGCGCGAAGTAGCGCGCTTTCACATGCAGCTTGGGCCATCGTAATAATCGTTTCATCGGGGCCCGCAAAGCGACGGCTTTGAATTCCAGTACGTTGCTGAATCCACTCATCACTGGAATCAATCAGATCAACGATTTCACTATTAGGAACAAGACGCTTAGGGCGATATGAACCAACAGAGAGAATCTGACTATTGCCCATGGCGGGAAGTTTTATGCTCATTGGTGCCTTCCTGCGAATTCGCGTGCAGCATCTAGGTCGAGGGCGCTTTTTAACGCGAAGCTTTCAATCTCAGGCACTGCGCGCTTGAGCAAGCCAACCAGAGTTCCGGCTGGCGGTAATTCAATGACACCCGTGATTCCCATTGTTTTCAACGTCTGCATACATAGATCCCAGCGCACTGGGTTTGCAATTTGATCGACGATGCGAGCCACGATTTCATCACCCGATCTAACGAGGGCACCATCTTTATTAGAGATAAAGGGGATCAACGGTGGATGAACGCTCATGCCGGCAGCCAAGTCGGCAAGTGGTGCAACGGCAGATGACATATAAGAGGTATGAAAAGCACCGGCAACAGCCAAGGCGCGAACGCGCGCACCTGTTGGTGGGTTTTCGGCGAGAGTGGCAAGTGCGGCTAGATCTCCCGCTGCCACTATCTGGCCAGCTCCATTGTCATTTGCGGCCACCAAGGATAAAGATTTAATCGCGGCAAGAACTTCGCTTCGATCACCACCTAGAACAGCCGACATTCCAGCAGGTGTTGTTGCCGCCGCCTTTGCCATTTCAATTCCACGAGTGCGAACAAGACGCAACGCATCTGACTCACTAATCGCACCACTTAACGCCGCCGCCGCTAATTCACCGACTGAGTGCCCAGTGACAACTGAATAGTTTTTAATACCAAGTGAGTGAGCGGCTAATAGAGAATTAGCAACGATAAGTGGCTGAGCATTGGCGGTATCTTTTATCTCATCGGCTTCGGCCGTTGTTCCAAGGCGCACAAGATCTAAATCAATATCTGCCGACCACTTTGTTAAAAAACTTTTTGAAATTGGATCTTGCATCCAAGAGTCAAGCATCCCTGGAGTTTGTGAACCCTGACCGGGTGCGATGAGTGCCAACATGATTGCTAGATATTACTCGTCAACTTCAATTACTGCCTAGTACGAGAGACTAGCCAGACCTGCGTAGTGTGCTTTGGTACGGAAATCTTCGAGCCCGGTGCCGCGATGACGGGCTCATATGTCATTACATCGTGACTTGCATCAAAGATACATCTAAAAGTTTCGCCCCACTGTTGATCGGGGAGAGTAAAACTGGTTTCTGCAGTAGAAGAGTTCATTAAGAGTAATAATCCACGGGCTGGATCGGCCTCGACAAAGACAGTGATACTTCGTTTTTCCTCATCGGCCCAATGGTTATCGCTCATCTCACGACCACCGAGAGAAAACCAAGCTATATCTTTTCGTTTCGTTCCTTGATCAACGATGCCGGTAAAAAATTCAGATGCCACGTCGGCCAAATACGTACGTCGAATATTAGAAAGAGTCTGAACGGTTGCCAAAATATCGGCAGCCTCTGGCGTTAAATCCCAGGGGAGTGCCCAACCACCATTAAACGTTGCCTCACTTTCCTCCGTAAATTGAATCGGAAGTGAGTATGCATTGTTGGAACCATTTTGAGTTCGGCTAACTTCATCGCCCATATTGAGCATCGGAACCCCTGAAGAGAGCAGCAAGGTTGCCAACATTGATTTCTTTATCTGGTGGCGCGTGGCCTGGATTTCGAGGTCATCGCTTTCCCCTTCAACCCCTAAGTTCCAGGATCTATTGGAATCACTTCCATCGGCATTATTTTCATTGTTTGCTGCATTATTTTTTTCGTTGTAGGTCACCATGTCATGCACAGTAAAGCCGTCGTGAGCTGCAATAAAATTAATGGATGAGGTTGGACCGCGATAATAAAAGATTGAGCTCGAACCGCTAATACTGCTGGCAATATCAGATACACCTTCGCCAAAACCACGTTCAAGATCTCCAAGCCAGAACTGACGTACTGAATCGCGATAGACATCGTTCCATTCCCGCCATGGATGTGGAAAATCCCCGAGGGAGTATCGAGTGACATCCCAAGGCTCTGCAATCATTTTAAAATTGCGCAACACAGAATCAGATTCGATTGCCGACATAAGCGATGAGTTAAAGGCGCTATTACTTGTGTATAGCGCGGTGGTTAAATCAAATCGAAAACCATCAACGCCGATTACTTCAATCCACCATCGCAGAGAATCAATAATGTGGCGTACTGAGTGAGGATTACTTGCGGCAAATGTATTTCCGCAACCGGTCACATCGACATAGTTACCGTGACTATCGTGGCGGTAGTAGGCCTTATTATCGATTCCTTTATACGACAAGGTTGGTCCGCCGACTCCGCCTTCGGCAGTGTGGTTATAGACGACATCCAAAATAACTTCGATGTCAGCATCGTGTAATTGATCTACAGCCCATTGCAGCTCAGAGATCGGATCATCACTTGATGCATATGCCGAATTAGGTGCGCTGAAGGCGATTGAGTTATAGCCCCAATAGTTCTTCCTGCCTCGCGCAAATATTGCCGGTTCCGTGAGGGATGCAGCGATCGGCAAAAGCTCTTGGTGTTTACCTGCCTGGGCACGAGGTGGCGGAGGTCTCGAACAAGCTGGAGGCATTTCGCCTCTTCGCCTATGTAGAGCAGGAACTCGGGTTTCCCCCGACCCTGCCGTCTCTTCCGGACCTGGTCCGCCTGGCGGAGCCACTGCCACCTTTGCAGAGAAGCTTTGCGCTGGAAGGCATCGCGCATTATTACGCGAACAACGTAGCCCCCGAGAATTTCGAAGGCGGACTATTGGCGGATCCCGCGCTCCCCGAGACCGCGATGGTGCCCATGCACGCCGGCATGGGGATTTCCTTTGCGACGGCCGCGCTTGCTGACCTGGGCCTTTCACCGTCCGCCGCGGAATTGCACGACGCGCTGGGCGGGTTTATTCAGCGTTGCCACGAGCATTCCCGTCCCGGATGGCATAACAGCGCCATTGAGGCCATGGGGCTCACGGTCCGAACGCTTCATCCTCACCTTCGCATGCCCGTGAGCGAGGCGCTGGGTGAAATCGACCCTTCCGCACAGCACCTGTTCTGGCATGGTGTCGGCCGGTCACTGTACTTTATTCCCAAAAACTTCCTGACTTTTGGAGGCTCCCACGAGCGCGCGCTGGAGTCGGCGATCGACGAAGCCCCCACGCCGGAATGCTGTTCCAACGCAGTGGCTGGCCTCGTGTGGGCCGTCACCCTGGTCAATATCAAATGCCCCGGGATTGTGGAGAATCTTCTGCAGAAATGCGGCCCCTTCCAAATGCCGCTAGCTTTCACGAACGGCGTTGTCTCTGCCCTGATGGTCTGGAAGCACATGGTGCCGGACGGCGAGGGAGTTCTTGCGCCTTACCTGCAGGGTATTTCGCCCGGCGGCATCCATTTCGGACGCTGGAATGACCTCATCGCGGAGCCGGCCAGAGAGGCGTTTGTCGAAACCTTCCCCGTGTTAA
>CAILBF010000171.1 GCA_903832395.1 uncultured Actinomycetes bacterium
AATCGAATTTCGTATTAATGGCGAAGATCCCGGACGAGGATTTCTACCAGCCCCAGGTCGCATCACTCAGTGGGTTATTCCAACCGGTCCAGGCGTTCGCGTTGATGCTGGCTTTCAAAAGGGTGACACTATCGGTGGAAACTTTGACTCATTGCTTGCAAAACTAATCGTTACTGGAGCAACTCGCCAACAGGCTATTGAGCGTGCACGTCGGGCGCTGGCTGAATTCACAATCGACGGACTAGCAACAGCACTACCTTTCCACCGAGCGATTGTTGAAGATCCGGCATTTACTGAAAATTTCCATGTTTATACAAGCTACATCGAAAATGAATTTACGAATACTATTCCTGCCTTTACGGCCACCGTCGAGCCACTCCAAAGTCATATGGCACCAGAGCATTTAATAACGGAAGTAAATGGAAAACGCTTTGAGATCTTGGTCCATGCACCTAAACCTTTAGTGAAGCGCCACCGTGCAAAAGCGAGCATGTCAGGTGGATCTAGCAGCACCGGTTTAACGAGCCCGATGCAAGGCACCGTTGTAAAAATTGCCGTTGAAGTAGGGTCCATCGTCGAAGTGGGCGATTTAATAATCGTTCTTGAGGCCATGAAAATGGAGCAGCCACTTATGGCCCATAAGTCCGGAGTTGTTTCTAATCTCACGGCTATCGTTGGTGCCACCGTTTCGAGCGGAACCATACTCTGTGACATTATTGACGCATGACATCCAGCGACCTTCTCTATAGCGATCCATTAGCTGCCGCAGCTGCAGCTGCCCAAGAAATTATTCTGCGCACTGGAGTTGCATCTCATGATGTAGCCCTCGTTATGGGTTCGGGTTGGGTTGGTGCAGTTGATGCGCTAGGTGCGCCAGCTTATGAATGTAACGCCGAAGAGTTAACTGGTTTCTTACCTCCTACAGTTGAAGGTCACTCGGGAAAAGTTCGCTCATACATAATCGAATCCGATGGTAAAAAACTTCGTGCCCTGGTATTTCTTGGTCGAACACATTTGTATGAGGGCAAAGGAGTTGAGCCGGTTGTTCATAGTGTGCGCACTGCGGTCAAAGCTGGCTGCACAGTTGTAATCCTCACAAATGCTTGCGGCGGTATCAATACTAAATTCCACGTGGGACAGCCCGTCTTAATCCGTGATCACATTTCTTTAACTGCAGTCTCACCCTTATCTGGTGCAACATTCATTGATCTCACTGATTTGTATAGCAAGCGAATCCGCGAAATCGTTAAGCAAGAGGATTCAACTCTCGAAGAGGGCGTATATGTTCATTGGCGTGGGCCTACATATGAGACTCCTGCTGAAATTCACATGATGCGAACAATGGGTGGAGATTTAGTTGGAATGTCGACGGTTCCGGAGGCGATTGCTGCCCACGCACTAGGCGCCGAAGTCCTGGGTATTTCATTGGTTACAAATGCCGCAGCTGGAGTTACTGGAGAAAAACTCAATCATGAAGAGGTCATTGCCGCTGGTAAAGCGGCCGCAAATCGCATGGGCGCACTTCTCAAAGGCGTAATTCCAAAGTTATTCTAAGCACATGAATTTAAGGGCCGAAGTAGAAGCGTGGATTGCCGATGATCCAGATCCCCTAACTGCCAGTCAATTACAAGGCTGGCTAGATACCAATAATGAGGCAGAGCTGCGTGAATCTTTTTCTGGCTTCCTACAGTTTGGAACTGCAGGTCTTCGCGGACCGGTAAGGCCTGGGCCTTCGGGAATGAACCGCGCAGTTGTTGGACGAACTGCTGCCGCGATTGCCGTTTATATGAAAGCGCGTAATTTAACTTCAGTCGTTATTGGGCGAGATGCTCGTCACGGCTCAGAGGATTTTACTTTTGAAACTGCCGAGATTATGAGTGGGGCCGGAATGGACGTCTTTATTCTCCCTCGCCCATTGCCAACGCCAGTTTTAGCGTTTGCAACTAATGAATTGAAGTGCGATGTTGGAATTATGGTTACTGCTAGCCATAATCCCCCACAAGATAATGGTTACAAAGTTTATTTAGGTGGCACTGTTGATGGAATTCATTATCGCGGATCACAAATTGTCTCTCCCACCGACGCATCAATTGCTGCACACATAGATGAAATTGCCTCTCTAGCCAGCCAACCTCGTGGTTCCGCGTGGAGCATTGTTGATGAGGAGTTAATTAATAAATATGTATCTATCACTGCCTCAATCGCGACTAAGCCTGGCAATCTAAAGATTGTCTACACGGCAATGCATGGCGTAGGAACGGAAACTATCGTGCGTGTTTTTCATAAAGCGGGATTCCCTTCGCCAATTTTAGTCGATGCGCAAGCGCAACCCGATCCAGATTTTCCTACCGTTGCATTTCCTAATCCTGAAGAGCCAGGTGCCATCGACTTATCCCTTGAAACTGCCCGCACATTTGATGCCGACTTAGTTATTGCTAACGATCCCGATGCCGATAGATGCGCCGCCGCAGTAAATGATCCCGTCACTGGCTGGCGAATGCTTCGCGGGGATGAGTTAGGTGCAATATTTGGTGAAACTATTGCGCGCAATACCAACAAAGGAATCCTGGCAAACTCAATTGTTTCATCAACGATTTTGAGCAAGATTGCCGCACATTACAACTTAGAGTTTAAACAGACACTAACTGGCTTTAAATGGCTAGCAAAAATCGATGGCCTCACCTTTGGCTATGAAGAGGCTCTGGGATATGCCGTTGATGCAATAACCGTCAACGATAAAGATGGAATTTCAGCGGCGATTAAATTGGCCCAAATCGCAACTGATTTAGCCTCCGAGGGAAAAACTCTTCTCGATTTGCTCGACGATATCTGGGCGCGACATGGCTTTCATGCAACTGAACAGATTTCAATTCGCTTAACCGATCTTTCACAAGTTGATCAGATTATGGGCCGACTTCGAAAGAACACTCCCACACATATTGCGGGCAAAGTGGTTACCTCTGTTGATGATTTAGCAAAACCCACAGATGATTTACCACCAACTGACGGTCTGCGCATTTGGTTAGATGGCACAATTAGAATAATTATTCGCCCCAGTGGAACTGAGGCAAAGATGAAGTGTTACATTGAGGTCATTGAAAGAGATTCACATCTCGCCCAGATTGTTCTGAATCAATTACGAGCACCATTGAAGGAATTACTATCGTGAGTTTTTACGGCTTAGTTGATGGCAGTGATGCCTCGCTTAAGAAGTACTTAGGCGCGCTTTCGGGTGTAGATCAAGTCGGCGCCGATGCACGCGCGGCGATGTTAGCAACGCGCAGCATTAAAACAACATCAAAGCGTTGGGCAATTGATACTGCGATTTCGATGGTGGATTTAACAACACTGGAAGGTGCCGATACTCCAGGTAAAGTCCAAGCTTTGTGCACTAAGGCCGTACGCCCCGATCCAACTGATTTAAGCGTGCCAAGTGTCGGCGCAGTCTGTGTCTATAACGACATGGTGGCTATCGCACGAGCGCACTTAGATTTAATTGGTGGCGCCCACGTTGGTGTCGCGGCAGTTTCAACGGCATTTCCCTCAGGGCGCGCATCGATGGCCGTTAAGTTACAAGACACACAGGATGCCATTGACGCAGGTGCATCTGAGATCGACATGGTTATCGATCGTGGAGCTTTCTTAAGTGGAGATTACATCGGTGTCTTTAATGAGATTGTTCAAATCCGACAACTCTGCGGCGAAAAAGCTCATTTGAAAGTCATCTTTGAAACTGGCGAACTGGTCACATATGACAATGTTCGAAAGGCATCTTTTCTGGCAATGGCAGCTGGCGCCGACTTCATTAAGACATCGACCGGCAAGATTGCACCCGCTGCAACTCCTCCAGTCGTATTGATTATGTTGGAAGCGGTACGTGATTTTTTCTCCATGACGCAGAAGCGAATTGGTGTTAAACCTGCGGGGGGTATTAGAAATACGAAAGATGCCATCAAGCAGTTGGTGCTAGTCAATGAGACAGCTGGACCAGAATGGTTAACGCCCTCTCTTTTTCGTATTGGTGCTAGCGCTTTACTCAATGATCTACTGATGCAACGCATGAAAATGGATGATGGCTACTACGCTAGCCCTGCCTACGTGACGATCGATTAATGGAGACCCCTGTGAGCTTTGAATATGCACCCGCACCCGAGTCGCGCTCGGTTGTCTCTATTAAACCCAAGTATGGCCACTACATTGGCGGCAAGTTTGTAAGTGGCAGTAAGCATTTCCCAACAATTAATCCGGCAACTGAAGAAGTCCTAAGTCACATTGCTTTGGGGGCAAAGGCCGATGTAGATGCTGCAGTAAAAGCAGCGCGCAAGGCTTATGTGGGCACGTGGTCAAAAATGAGTGGAAAAGAGCGCGGAAAATACTTATTTCGTATTGCTCGAATTATGCAAGAGCGCTCCCGTGAATTCGCCGTTCTTGAAACTCTCGATAACGGTAAACCTATCCGTGAATCGCGCGATGTAGATGTTCCACTGGCAGCTGCACACTTTTTCTATCATGCTGGCTGGGCCGACAAGCTTGAATTTGCCGGGCTTGGAACTTCGACAAAGGCACACGGTGTTGCAGGTCAGATTATTCCTTGGAACTTCCCATTACTGATGTTGGCATGGAAAGTCGCACCCGCTCTTGCCGCCGGAAACACGGTTGTATTAAAACCCGCCGAGAGCACATCACTTACTGCGCTTTTATTTGCCGAAGTCTGCCAGCAAGCCGAGCTTCCTGCAGGTGTTGTCAATATTGTTACCGGTGATGGATCAACTGGTGCGCTAATTGTTAACCACCCTGGCATCGACAAGATTGCATTTACGGGTTCGACCGAAGTTGGGAAGATTATTGCTCGCGCCGTTGCTCCTACACATAAGAGTGTGACTCTAGAGCTCGGGGGCAAGGCCGCTAATATCGTCTTTGAAGATGCAGCCATCGATGAGGCCATCGAAGGAATCGTTAATGGAATCTTCTTTAATCAAGGTCACGTCTGTTGCGCGGGTTCACGTTTGATTCTTCAGGAAAGCATCGCTGAAGAGGTTCTCACTAAACTTAAAACCCGTATGGCGCACATTCGAGTCGGTGATCCGATGGATAAAAATACCGATCTCGGGGCAATCAACAGTAAAGAGCAACTCCTGAAAATCCGTGAACTCTCAGCTGCCGGTGATGCCGAAGGTGCCGAGCGTTGGAGTGCTCCATGTGAGCTTCCGACAAAGGGTTTTTGGTTCCCACCAACAATCTTTACCGGCGTTACGCAATCCCACCGTATTGCACGCGAAGAAATCTTCGGTCCAGTCCTGTCAGTCTTAACATTTAGAACGCCTCAAGAGGCCATAGATAAGGCTAATAACACACCTTTTGGCTTATCGGCCGGCATCTGGAGTGAGAAGGGTTCCCGCATCTTGTGGACCAGCCAACAACTTCGCGCCGGAGTCATCTGGGCAAATACATTTAATAAATTTGATCCAACCTCCCCATTTGGTGGTTACAAAGAGTCCGGTTGGGGACGTGAAGGCGGACGACATGGCTTAAGTGCTTACTTAAAGGGGGTCGGCCATGAGTAATCGAATTGATGTGAAGAAGACGTATAAATTATTCATCAATGGTGCATTCCCTCGTACTGAGTCGGGTCGCACGTATGAAGTCAAGAGCGCTAAGGGAGTATTTATCGCTAACCCTTGCTTAGCATCGCGTAAAGATTTGAAAGATGCCGTTGTTGCCGCTCGCGCAGCTCAACCAGGTTGGAATAAGGCATCGGCTTATAACAAGGGACAGATTCTTTATCGCATCGCCGAGATGTTAGAAGGCCGCCGTGCTCAGTTTGTCGATGAAATTATCCTTACTACCGGCGTCACTAAGTTAAAGGCCGACAAGGAAGTTACTGAATCAGTAGATCGTTTGGTTTGGTATGCCGGTTGGAGTGACAAACTATCCTCACTCTCAGGCGCGCTTAATCCAGTTGCTGGACCTTATTACAACTTTACGGTACCTGAGAGTATGGGGGTCATCGCAGCGATTGCACCTGAGAGTCCATCTCTCCTAGGTTTAATCGATGCAATTGCACCAATCATCGTTGGTGGAAATACTGTAATAGTTTTAGCAAGTACAAAGGCTCCACTATCAGCGATGAGTTTTGCTGAGGTCATAGCAACGAGTGACGTGCCTGCTGGAGTTATCAATATTTTAACCGGAAAGAAAGATGAAATCGCGCCTTGGATGGCATCACATATGGATATTGATGGCTTTGATATTTCAGGTTTACCACCTAAGAGCCACGGCGCTATTCGAATTGCAGGTGCAGAGAATCTAAAACGCATCTTCAGTTTTAAATCGGCCGATCCTGGTCGAATCCTTGCTTTCTTAGAAAACAAAACTGTCTGGCACCCAATAGGGCTCTAAAACGCGCCTTTATCAATGGTTTTTAGCCATAATTGACGGACAGCTTCAACATCTAAATCTAGTACTACGCGTACTGAAGCCGAATCTTCAAGGCTAAGTGGCTCTAGATCCTTTAAGAATGCATCACGGCGATCGCAAATAGTCTGCCCTCGTGCTGGACCCGAAGAAGTATCGACGACAACGTCGAACATCTCAGTGGTGAATAGTTCAGGATGAATAGCAGTTGCTACCGCTCCAAAATCGCCAAGAGTGATGGGTGAGACATGCAATCGCTCGATAAAAGCTTCGATAAGTTTTCCGGCAAATTGTGCCGAGAGTTCAGGCGACTTCCGTAATAGCGCAGCCTCTTGACTAGTAATACCAGGTCGCATAAAAACATCAAGACCGTACATAGTAATTGGTACTCCGCTTTGAAAGACAATGGCGGCCGCTTCTGGATCATGCCAGACATTGAATTCAGCGGCAGGTGTTGCATTGCCCGCCGATGCCGAACCACCCATCAAAACTATGCGGTGGATTTTTTTAGCGGTTTCTGGAAATGCGCGCAAGAAGAGTGCGATGTTAGTTAGTGGTGCAACTGGAACTAAAGTTACTGGCTCCTTGGAGCTCTCGATCAAATCGCGCAATAATTCAACGGCCGATCGCGAATCTACTTTTCGCGCAGATGGTGCTATTCCAAGATCACCCATGCCGTCGGCGCCATGAACATATTCAGCATATTGAGACTTGCCAAGCAAAGGGCGCACTGCCCCGCGTGCCACTGGAATATCTCCAGCACCAGCGGCATCTAAAACCTTTAAAGTATTTGCCACTACTTGATCCACATTTGTATTGCCATCAACACATGTGATTCCTAAGAGATTGATTGCAGGGTGCATTGCCGCAAATAAGACGGCAAAGGCATCATCTACACCAGTATCAACATCTAGAATGATTGAAGTTTTTTGCATAAGCGATAGCCTAGCGCTATGAGTAAAGCTGTGGTCGCCGTAGTGGGAAGTGCAATGATGGACTTAACGGCCTATGCCAAGTATTTACCTGAGCCCGGCCAAACCCTTCTCGGCGAGCTTTTTACCACTGGTTTTGGCGGGAAAGGCGCTAACCAAGCGGTTATTGCGGCACATTGCGGCGCGCACGTTCACTTTGTCGGCAAACTTGGTCGCGATTTATTTGGCGATTCAATCGCATCCAATTTTTCGGAGCTTGGCATAAACGTCGAACATGTAGCGCGAAGTGACAGCCCCACTGGAGTAGCTCATATCTGGGTCGACGGGAATGGTGAAAATCGAATCATCATTATCCCTGGAGCTAACCATGAAATTGAGAGCGTTAAGGCGGTTGCAGCGATCAATGCGATCGAAAAATTATCGGTCGTGGTGGCTCAATGTGAAATCAAGCAAGGGGTTACGTTGGCTGCCTTTCAAGCTGCACGGCTAAGAGGGTGCATAACAATTCTAAATCCCGCACCTTTTGAACCACTTTCGCCCGAACTTCTTGAAGTTACCGATTGGTTGATTCCAAACGAGACGGAGTTTCGGGAGTTACATGGGAGCCTTCCAGACAGTGATGCGATTTTAAAGAGCTTTAGACCAGGCAAGAATTCAATCGTTACTCTTGGGAGTCAAGGCGCTGTCTACATCTCTGCCGATGGAGAATTAACGCATGAGAGTGCGCCAATGGTCTTGGCCGTTGATACAACCGGCGCAGGTGATGCCTTTGTCGGAACTTTCGCGTACGGTCTTGCAAGTGGAATGAGCTCAGTCGATGCACTCAAACTTGGAATTAAAGTTGCTTCTCTCAGTGTTACTAAAAAAGGCGCACAGTCTTCATATCCCACTCAGGCCGAGATAGTTACGCTTTCGTAACCTCGAAGCACAAAAGTTGGCCGACGTACTGGCTCACTTGCTAAGGACATATCCGGATATTTCTCCCATAACGCAGGAAGTGAAACACCCATCTCTAAGCGGGCAAGAGGTGCGCCTAAGCAAAAATGAATACCGGCGCCAAAGCCAATATGTGGATTTGGATCACGTGCAATATTCATCTTATTAGCGCTTTCAAATATCGCATCATCTCTATTTGCCGAACCGATAAGGGCGGCAATCTTTTGACCGCCAGCTATCTCGACTCCCCCTAGCTCGGTATCTTTCGTCGCTGTACGCTCAAAAAGCTGCAGTGGGGCATCAAAGCGCATGAACTCCTCCAGTGCCGTCTCAGTTACACCGCGTGGATTAGTTCGAAGCAAGGCGATTTGATCTGGCCGACGAAGAACTTCAACCATTCCATTTCCGAAGGCGTTGACACTGGCTTCATGTCCGGCATTGAGAAGGAGCACACAGGTAGCAACTAGTTCATGCATGTTTAACTTCTCGCCATTTTCTTCAACCATGGCTAGGTCGGTAATTAAATCGGTGCCTGGGTTTTTCTTGCGAGATTCAGCTAAGTCACGTACATACTCTGCGAACTCACCGGCTGCCGCCTTGGCATCGCTTTGATACTGCAACGATGGATTAACTTCGTACATTTTAACAATCGCCTGCGACCAAGGGCGAAGTAAGTGCTCCTCAGATGCGGGGAAGCCCAACAAGTCTGCGATGATTTTAACTGGTAGTGGTTCAGCATAATCAGCTATAAGATCGAAGTTTTCACCAGAGGAAACTTTAATATCTATTGCATCCAATAGTTCAGAGGTAATTCGCTCGATTGCTGGGCGCATACTCTCAATCTTGTTTCGATTAAATGCTTTAGCAACGAGAGCTCGCAGCCTCGTGTGCTTAGGTGGTTCGCTATCTAAAATTGAATCCGAGTGAAGCCAATTAAAGGTCTCCCACTCAAACTCGGGCTTTTTATCAATAAAGATTCGCCCGAGGGATTTATTACGAAAAACATCATTGGCATCACTGTGGCACGCAGCCAAAAACATTCCTAAACCATCATGCCACATGGGCTTGCCATAACTTCGTAACTCACTTAACCCTGGATAGGGATTAGCTACAAAAGTAGGGTCGCTAAAATCAATCATTACTCAGATGAGATTTTCTGATATCCCGGTTTAATTACGCTTTCAATTATTTTCAATCGCTCAGGGTATGGAATAAAGGCGCTCTTCATTGCATTAATGGTGACGCGTTGTAACTCAGTAAAATCCCAACCAAAGGCTTTTACGGCCTCTTGCATTTCAAATGACATTGAGGTCTGGCTCATTAAGCGGTTATCGGTATTGAGAGTGACGCGAAAACGTAACTTAGCTAAGACGCCAATAGGGTGCTCGGCATAGCTTTTTGCCGCCCCTGTTTGAAGATTTGAGGTGGGACATAGTTCTAGCGGAATACGGCGATCGCGAACATAGGAGGCGAGTTGGCCTAATTTTGGTTCGGGTCCTGAGAAATCAATATCATCGATGATGCGCACACCATGGCCTAAGCGCTCTGCGCCGCATAGTTGAATTGCCTCCCAAATCGAGGGCAGACCATATGCCTCACCCGCGTGAATTGTAAAGTGTGCATCTTCTTTACGCAGATAATCAAAAGTTTCTTTCTGATCACTTGGTGGAAATCCATCTTCAGGGCCAGCGATATCAAAACCAACAACACCCTTATGGCGGTATTTAACAACTAGCTCTGCAACTTCTTGTGAGCGTTTGTTCTGTCGCATTCCACATAGTAATGAGTAGACGGCAATCTCGTGACCCTCGGCTTTAGCTTCGGCCATTCCCTGCTTGTAGCCTTCAAGTGTTGCCTCAACGACATCGGCCATTGAAAGTCCTTTTTCAGTAAATAATTCAGGTGCTCCGCGAACTTCGGCATAGACAACGCCGTCACGTGCAAGATCTAATGCGCACTCACGGGCAACGCGAATAATATCTTCGCGTCGTTGCATAACTGCAATGGTGTGAGAAAAAGTCTCTAAATATCTTACGAGTGAACCGGAATCACAGGATTCGCGGAACCATGTCGCAAGTTCAGTTGCGTCCTGAGTTGGCAGCGAGGTGTAACCAATCTCTGCAGCAATATCAATAATCGTCTGTGGTCGCAGGCCGCCATCTAAATGATCATGCAACATGACCTTTGGGATGCGCTTAATTTGATCCGAATTAGGTGTGCTATTCATTGCCATTTTCTAAAAGCTCCTTAATCGGTGATTCGTTCAAGTATAAGTGGCAATCGATCTACTGTCCCACCAGGAGGTAAATCACCGATTTTTACGCTATTAGCAAGAGATTCTTGGGCACGTGCAAAAGCTGCCGGCGTATCGGTATGTAAAGTAAATAAAGGAGAGCCAGATGTAACAAAATCGCCAGGTTTCGCGTGAATTTCAATGCCGGCACCAGCCTGAACAGCCTCACCTTGGCGTGATCTTCCAGCACCTAATCGCCACGCTGCAATACCGACTTTCATTGCATCCATAGCCAAAACAGTTCCAGAGGTCTCGGCAGTAATAGTTAAATTCTCCTTTGCAACTGGAAGTTTTGCATCGGGATCACCGCCTTGCGCGCTAATCATCTGGCGCCATACATCCATTGCTTTTCCATTTTTTAGCGCAGCGGCTGGATCTGCACCTTTGATTCCGGCGATCTCTAACATCTCACGTGCGAGTATGACCGTCAGTTCTACTATGTCTGCTGGTCCGCCACCTGCAAGGACTTCAACTGATTCGCGAACTTCAAGGGCATTGCCTGCGGTAAGTCCGAGCGGAACATCCATCGCAGTTACAAGTGCAAGTGTTTTTACACCTGCACGCTTTCCGAGGCCCACCATAACGTGAGCTAACTCTGCAGCTTTTGCTGGATCGCTCATAAAGGCGCCTCCACCAGTCTTAACATCTAGAACAAGGGCGCTAGTGCCTTCAGCAATCTTCTTACTCATGATCGAGGATGCAATAAGTGGAATTGCTTCAACCGTTGCCGTCACATCACGCAATGCATACAACTTCTTATCGGCCGGAGCTAAACCAGCACCTGCTGCACAAATTACTGCGCCACAGTCCTGTAAAACTTTTAACATCTCCGCATTCGTTAGCGATGCGCGCCAACCCGGGATTGATTCCAACTTATCGAGCGTTCC
>CAILBF010000172.1 GCA_903832395.1 uncultured Actinomycetes bacterium
ACGGGATCAAGCACGTGGGTAAATGCCCAGCCAACTTTGCGCCCAACTAAGTATGGAACGCTGGCTTTAGCCCACAACGGCAACTTAACAAATACGGGCGAGCTCGCCGAAATGGTTCAAAAACTAGAGCCAACTGTTGGACGCGATCGCGGAGCAACAACTGATACTGAAATAATGACGGCGCTAATTTCTCTACAAAATGAAAAGAATGTTGAAGCAAGTGCAATGGCCGTCCTTCCTCAACTTGAAGGCGCATTTTCATTAGTTTTCATGGATGAGCACACGTTGTATGCCGCCCGAGATCGACATGGTGTGCGCCCATTAGTTCTTGGTAAATTAGAAAACGGCTGGGTAGTCGCATCTGAAAGTGCTGCTTTGGATATTGTCGGTGCATCTTTCGTACGTGAGATCGAACCCGGCGAACTTATTGCAATAGATATCAATGGAGTTCGTACGCAACGCTGGGCAGTTGCCGAACCAAAGGGTTGTTTATTTGAGTATGTGTATCTAGCGCGTCCAGATACGTTAATCGCAGGCCAAGGGATTCATGCTACCCGTGTAGCAATAGGCGTTCGCTTAGCTAAAGAGGCACCAGTTGAGGCAGATTTAGTTATTCCAGTTCCGGAGTCAGGTACGCCGGCAGCGATTGGATATGCAAAGGGATCAGGTATCCCATTTGGAATCGGATTAGTTAAGAACTCATATGTCGGTCGTACATTTATTCAGCCATCTCAAACGATTCGCCAATTAGGTATACGTCTGAAACTGAATCCACTGCGCGAAATTATTGAAGGCAAAAGGATTGTTGTCGTAGATGATTCAATCGTTCGCGGTAATACGCAACGCGCGATTGTTAGAATGCTTCGCGAAGCCGGCGCAAGAGAGATTCATGTTCGCATTTCCTCACCGCCAGTGAAGTGGCCATGTTTTTATGGAATTGATTTCGCAACCCGTGCCGAACTTATTGCCAGCGGACTCGAAATCGAAGAGATTCGCCGTTCGATTGGCGCTGATTCGCTCGGCTATGTCTCACTTGAAGGTCTCATCGACTCGACGCAAATCAGCGAAGATAAGCTGTGTTCAGCCTGCTTTACGGGCACCTATCCAATCCGCATCCCAGCGGACATGTCAGAGGGAAAAATGCGGCTTGAAATTACCGAAGTGCATGGGCAATAAATGAGCACGTATAAAGATGCCGGCGTCGATATCGATGCAGGAGATCGCGCAGTAGAACTCATGAAGGCATCCATTGCTAAAGCATCTCGTCCAGAGGCAATGGGTGGCATCGGTGGATTTGCCGGCCTCTTCGATGCCAGCGCGCTCAAGAACATGAAGAAACCGCTACTTGCAACATCAACTGATGGTGTCGGTACGAAAACTGAGATTGCGCGCGCGATGGGTAAGTACGACACCATCGGTGAAGATTTAGTTGCAATGGTTGTTGATGACTTAGTTGTTTGCGGCGCCGAACCCTTATTTATGACTGACTACATTGCAGTTGGAAAAGTTATCCCAGAACGGATTGCCGACATTGTTGCTGGAATTGCGCGCGGATGCGAAAAAGCAAATACTGCACTCATCGGTGGAGAGACTGCAGAACACCCCGGATTATTAGGTGACGACGAGTTTGATATTGCTGGAGCTGCAACGGGAGTCGTCGATGCCGAACTACAACTGGGCGCACACTTAGTTAAAGCCGGAGATGTATTAGTTGCGATGCCTTCGAGTGGTTTTCATGCGAATGGTTTCTCTCTCGTTCGCCATATTATTAAGGCGCAGAAACTCTCCCTTGAAGCCCATGTGAGTGAATACGGGAAAACTTCAGGAGAAGTATTTTTAACGCCTACCGAGATTTATACACTCGATTGTTTAGCTCTTATTAAATCTATGATGAGCGCGCTACGTGGCTTTACGCATATAACGGGCGGTGGAATCGCTGAAAATACTGCGCGTGTGATTCCAGATCATTTAACTGCAATTTATGATCGCTCAACATGGTCGTTGCCGGTTGAGATGGAGTACATGGCAAAAATCGGCGGCGTTCCGCAGGCCGATATGGAGCGCACATGGAACGCAGGAATCGGAATGGTGGCGATTATGGCCCCAGATTCGGCCGACTTAGCTCTGGCCTCACTGGCAGCTCGGGGAATGAAAGCTTGGGTCGCTGGCGTCGTTGAGCCTTCTAGCCATAATGAAAATCGACGTTCATACTTGGTTTCACAATTTAGGAGATAGGTCGTATGGCAAGTAAATCAAAGGTGGCTCGTCAACGACAGCGCACAAAAAGCAATACAGTTAATTTCTTTTTGATTGCAATTCCGATTCTTGCCTTCATCATCAAGCTCATTACGATGGCAAATATTCATGGGGGCGGATGGCTTGGCTCTGATGGAGAAAGCTGGCTTGCAGGTGCCGATGGCTTACTTAAGCAGGGATATTATTCGAATGCCTCTGTACTTGCCTACATGCCGGCTGGATACCCAATCCTCATCTGGTTTTGTGCAAAAATCTCAGTCACTAATGCAGTTTGGATTCTCTCTTTTCTACAGAGTGCTTTCTATGCATTTTCTAGTTATTACTTCTTAAAACAACTTCGTGATACAAAATTACGACCTTACATTTTCCTCATCGGCTTAGCTCTTGCATTTAACCCGACACTATCTTTGAGTACATTAGTGGTTGGCTATGAGAGCATTCTTACCTCTTGCATGTTAATGATTGCTGGAATCATTATTAAATCCAAGCAATCAATTATCAATCGTAAATTTGTTATGTATATTGTTGGCGTTGGCGCTTTCTCAGCCCTAGCTGCATTTATTCAACCGCGATGGATTTTAACGTCAATTGTAATTGCCATCGTTTGGGCACTCATGCATAAGGGACCCAAAGTTCAAGCGGCCATAGTGGTTGGAGTAATTGCAATTATGGCAATTGCACCGGCCTTAACTGTTCAAAGAAATGTTCACTCTGTTCACAAGGCGGTTCTCGCAACAATCTTGGGAAGTAATATGGCCATAGGCGCCGGAGATGAAACTTCTGGAGGGTATGGTCGAACTGGTCCGGTTGTTCCATGTAAACCAATTCCTCCAGCAACTGCTGTTTCTGATAGCGATTTAGTTAAGTGTGTTATCAAGTGGTATGCCGGACATCCAGTTAAAGCCGTTCATTTATTTATTAATAAGAGTTTATATTTCTGGTCACCATGGTCTGGTCCGCTGGGCAATGGAACGATGGCCCGTAACCCGTGGCTCAAAATCAATCCAATCAGCAGCATTGCTAAGGGAAGTCAGCAAGGTAACGACCTAATCAATAAGACTCTTGGGAAAACGATCTCATTCCTTTGGGAGATGGGCTGCATCTCTCTATTTTTCTTGGGCTTCTTCTGGCTGCGTTCCATGAAGGGCATTTACCTCAACATCGCATACACATCACTTGTTCCAGTTGTCATCTCATGGTTAGTAGCTATGGGCACGGTCGGAGACCACCGATATCGCATCCCAACCATGCCGCTGAGCGTCTTTCTCCAAGTAATGGGCTATTTCGCGCTGCGCCATAAGGCAAAAACCCGCTCATTTGCCGTTGCTTTGGAGCCAAGCGCCAAGTCACGCTAACCTACGGCTCTGACGAATACATACAGGTAAGGAGGTCGCACTATGGGTCGCGGCCGATCAAAAGCAAAGCAGACAAAAGTTGCACGCGATTTAAAGTACAACGCGCAAGATATGGATTTGGATCGACTTACCAAAGAGCTCCATGGTGAAGTTGATACGTCGAGTAATAAAGATGACGACGATCCCTTCGCTGAGGGCAATTACATCCCACGTGCGTGAGACCAACTCCGTACGTAGCATCTCTTCGTATCTACGAACCTCTTTCAGCCTTTGAACCTGCCGATCGTTTGCGTTGGCAATCGATCGAGTTAAATGCTGCAAGTTTTGTTCTCGAAGAAGAGTTAGCACTTCGCAGGTTAGTTTTTCCAGAGCCACCATCGGGTCGGCCAGATGGTGTTCATATTCTTGAAGTTGATGGAGAGCGATACGTATCGCCATGGGCGACAGCTACACGATGTTGGGCAGCGTTAGATAATTTTAAAGATTCATTACCAAGTACGGTTGTTCCCTTTTTCGTTTCCCCTGCAATTGAAGATGTCATTACTGCAGGTGTGGATTTACTTGAAGATAAAGTGCCACACATTCTGACCGAAACTTGGGTTATTCCTCCACGATGGTTTTTACTTTTTGAGCCGCAAGAGCGCAAACGCGGCGAAGATGCCAATGGTTTATTTACTGTAGCTCGCACAACGGTTGCCCTCGCAAAAGAGCGTGCACAGTCGGCCCATGAAACCGTTGTTAGTGCTTTTGGCGAGGGTCCAGTCGAACAAGATTTAGAAAACTTACTTGCATGGCTTGAAATGTTTCATCCAAAATCCTACGTCGAATTAGATTATGGCGGCCTTGCAATGTACTTAGATAAGTCACTTCGAGATAATGGCGAAGATGGACTATCGGCAGATACTTCTATTGAAGATGTATTGCACTCACTCGCTGGCTTAGCATCCGCTAACGGCATGATCGCCGGTCAAGGATACGAACGGCTCATGTCACGATGGCGCCAAGTTCAAGCACGGGAATCGGCCAATTAACGGCCTTTAAACTATTGCTTTACGCGGGCGAAATGGGAATACTTCACCACAATAAGGTGCAATGTGGACACGAATGATTAAGGGGCAAAAGCTTTGACAACAAATCGCCCCCCAGCTCCTGAGGTGCTTTTAACGCCTAAAGAGGTCGCCCTACGCTTTCACGTAAATCCCAAGACCGTTACTCGCTGGGCTAAAGCGGGCAAGTTAACTGCGATTCGCACCCTTGGTGGACACCGTCGATATCGTGAATCAGAAGTCTTAGAGCGTTTACGCGAGTATAAAGAGAGTACGAACTAAAGATAGGATTGGCTCATGGCCGATGACAAGAAACCCGCAGATGATGCCCGCGCAAAGTTTTTAGAGGCGCTGGAGAAGAAGAAGCATAAGAACACATCTCTTCCTGGTGGCGGAACTGCATCTGGTCCAAAAGTTGGCGGTGCACAAGCAGGCGGCGCACCCGCTCCACGTTTTCAACGTAAGTCAGGTCCTTCAGGCTCTGCTGGTTAAGTGTCTGATCAACTTTTAATTGAAATTCGAGTTCGTCCAAATTCTTCTCGCAATAAAGTTGGTGGAACTGTTGGCGACCCGCCGCGTTTAGTTGTCGCAGTTCAAGCACCCGCCGTCGACGGTAAAGCCAACGAAGCGGTCGTTAAAGAGTTAGCAAAAGCTTTTGATATTCGCGCTCGCGATTTCACAATCGTTTTTGGCGAGCTAGGACGCGATAAGCGACTACTAGTCAGCGGAGATATTGAAGCGTTGAAAGAAAAATATGAAGAGTTACAGCAGACCGCGACGCTTCAACAAAGGCTCGATCTTTGAATCGCGACCTCTAAAGTTTCTAAACATCTGCATCGAATCAATTGATCCACCTCGGCCAAGCAAAGTATCCCTAAAGTGCTCGCCATTCTTACGTAGCAGGCCACCATTTTCCTTAAACCAATCAACGGTATCGGCATCTAAAACCTCAGACCAGATATAGCCGTAATAGCCCGCGGAGTAACCCCCGTCAAAGATATGAGAGAAGTACGTCGAGCGATAACGCGTAGGAACTGGCGCAAAATCTAAACCATAATCGGCCAGAGCTTTAACCTCGAAGGCTTCGACATCATTAATCTTTTCAGCCTCTTCACTTGTTAATGAGTGCCACGCTAGATCTAGAACTGCGGCAGCTAAATAACTTGTCGTTGAAAAACCCTCATTGAAAGTCGATGCCGCATTCAAACTATCAATCCACTCTTGTGGCATGAGCTCGCCAGTTTCATAATGGCGCGCGTAGTTATTGAGCACTTCCGGCCACATAATCCACATCTCATTTACTTGAGATGGGAACTCAACAAAGTCACGTTGAACTGCGGTACCTGACACGCGTGGATATTTAACTTGGGACAACATGCCATGGAGGGCATGACCGAACTCGTGAAATAAAGTTGTTGTGAAATCAAGAGTTAATAGCGCTGGTTGGCCAGGCGGCGGTTTAGGAATATTGAGGTTATTGACCACAACTGGAAGTTGATTGAGCAAGAAGTTCTGCTTAACCAATGAATTCATCCATGCGCCACCGCGTTTTGAATCACGAGTAAAGAAATCCCCAATGAAAAGTGCAAGTGGAGTGCCATCTTCATTACTAACCTCAAATGCTCTGGCCTCCGGGTGGTAAGTAACTAAGTCTGGGCGCTCTTTAAATGTAATTCCGAAGAGCTTATTGG
>CAILBF010000173.1 GCA_903832395.1 uncultured Actinomycetes bacterium
AAACTGTGGTCTACCGTATTACGTTGGCGGGATAATTGAAGAAGAGAGTTCCTTACTTCTGCAAACACCAGCAAGTTTGCACGCACGTTTTCGTCTCGATGTGCGCGTAAATACTGAGGTTTTTGCAATCAACCCCAACAAGAAGACGGTCACTATCAAGAACCTCGATAGCCACGAAACCCATGAAATTGATTACGACAAGTTAATCCTTAGCCCTGGTGCGTCTGCCATAATTCCACCGATTCCAGGCGTCGAACGTGGGATGACGCTTCGCACGGTTGAAGATGTTGAAAGAATTGCTGATCGGGTCAGTGCCAAACCGACAAGTGCCGTTGTTATAGGCGGTGGCTTTATTGGAGTGGAGATCGCTGAGAACCTTATTCATCGGGGAATTCCAACCGCATTAGTTGAAGCTACCGATCAAGTACTTATGCCACTAGATCCAGAACTTGCGACGTTAGTTGCCAAAGAAATTATTATCCAAGGCGTCAACCTCCACTTAGGTTCCAGCGTTGTCAACATTGGGCCAGATAGTGTCGATTTACTAAACGGTCAGAACGTTCCTGCGGAGTTAGTAATCCTTGCAATAGGCGTACGTCCCGAAATTGGATTAGCGAAGGCTGCTGGTTTAACTATTGGTTCTCGCAACGGGATTCAGGTCGATGAATTCAACCGAACAAGCAATCACGATATATATGCCGTTGGTGATGCCGCTGAAAAAACGGATGCGCTAGATGGAAGTGCCACCTTGGTGCCGCTCGCCAATTTAGCCAATCGTCATGGACGTGTGGCTGCAGATCATATTGCTGGGCGTACAGTGCGCCCAGTGAAAACAATAGGTACGGCAATTGTAAAAGTATTTGATTTAATGATTGCAACAACTGGTTGGAATGAAAAGCGTTTAGTGGCAGCTGGGATAGCTCACCAATCGATTCACACGCATCCAAACTCACATGCTGGCTACTATCCAGATGCCAAATCGATGGTATTAAAACTAATCTTTGATCCAAAGAGCGGCGAGATACTCGGTGCTCAAGGAATTGGTACAGAGGGCGTAGATAAGCGCATAGATGTAATCGCAACTGCTATTCGTGGCAATATCACCGCTCCTGAGCTGGCCGATCTTGAACTTGCTTATGCTCCACCATTTGGTTCAGCTAAAGATCCAGTAAACATGTTGGGCTATATCGCCGAAAATGTTATCTCTGGCTTAGTGAAGACCGCACAATGGAGCGAAATTGATGGTTTCACTTCACGTGGGTTCGAACTAATCGACGTTCGCAGTGCCGGGGAGTTTGCACGGGGCCATATTCCGGGAGCAATTAATATTTCAGTCGATGAAATTCGTGAGCGTCAATCTGAAATCGGCAGTAAGAACCTTCTTGTCAATTGCCAAGTGGGCCAGCGCGGACACACTGCAGCGCTTCTTTTAAAGGAACTCGGTTTTAATGCAGTAAATCTCGACGGCGGATATCTCACCTGGAGTAACTCGCCGGCAGCGCTGAATAATCACCTACTAGTTTCACTATAAACAACCAAGAAAAGGATATAGAAATATGTGCAGTAGAACTTCATGTCGTAAGTGCGGGAAACCAACATGGTCTGGATGTGGCAATCACGTCGAAATAGCGCTGAAAGGCGTTGCAAAAAAGGACAGATGCCAAGGACATCAGAATGATCCTGTAGAGCCCGGCTTTTTCAGTAAAATGTTTGGTAAGAAGGGATAAAAAGTGGCAACAGTTAATATTAATGAGACTGAGTTCGAGAAGTTGATTCTCGAAAAGGGCACCGTTCTGGTTGATTTTTGGGCCGCTTGGTGTGGTCCTTGTCGATCATTTGCACCGGTTTATGAGGCAACGTCAGAGAAATATCCAGATTTAACTTTCGCTAAAGTTGATACAGAAGCGGAGCAATCATTGGCAGCTGCCGCTGGCATCACCTCAATCCCAACCTTGATGGTCTTTCGTGACGGGATTCTTTTGTTTAGCCAACCCGGAGCACTTCCAGGCGCTGCTCTTGAGGAGATAATTGGCAAAGTGGCAGAACTCGATATGGATGATGTGCGCAAGCAAATCGCAGATCAAGAGTTAACAACATCGAAAACGGATGAAACCGCTTAATTTAAGCCTGCTTTAGCGCACTGATTTCGCCATATCCACTGCCAAAGGTAGAATAACCACGTGCGGCCGACTCATTGGCCTCAGTAATACCCAAATCGTTGGATAGAGGCAAGGCCTTCTAGAGGGCTTATCTCCTAAGGAAAGTAGTTTTCGTGGCCAAGACCCAAGCACACCTAAAAGACCTGCCAGTAAAAAAGCGCGAGAACCTTCGTAACGTCGCGATCATCGCGCACGTTGACCACGGTAAAACTACTCTCGTTGATGCGATGTTGTGGCAGTCCGGTGCATTCGCCGCTTATAAGAAACAGGGCGAAGGCCAAGAGCGCATGATGGATTCAATGGATCTAGAGCGGGAAAAGGGAATTACGATTCTTGCTAAGAACACCGCAGTTAAGCGCGGCGACACGATCGTTAACATTATTGATACTCCAGGCCACGCCGATTTTGGTGGCGAAGTAGAGCGCGGATTAGAAATGGTCGATGGCGTTATCTTGCTAGTGGATGCATCAGAAGGTCCATTGCCACAGACTCGTTTCGTTTTGCGCAAAGCGTTAGAGAAGAACCTTCCGGTTATTTTGCTTATTAATAAGGTAGATCGTTCTGACTCACGTATCGCTGAAGTTGTCGATGAGACCTACGAACTATTTTTAGATCTAGATGCCAATGAATCACAGATTGAGTTCCCAGTTGTCTATGCATGCGCAAAAGCAGGCCGTGCATCATTGACGCGCCCAGCCGATGGCGGAATGCCAGAAGAGGAAAACCTCGATGTTTTATTCGACACAATCTTCTCTGCAATTCCAGCACCTGAATATCACGAAGGTGCACCGCTACAAGCACACGTAACTAACCTTGACTCATCACCATTCCTTGGTCGCTTAGCGCTATGTCGCGTGCGCGAAGGTGTTATTAAAAAGGGTCAATCAGTAACCTGGATTAAAACTGATGGCACGATGGAGCGCGTAAAGATTTCAGAGTTATTGATTACTGAGGCCTTAGAGCGCGTACCAACACTTGAAGCCCATCCAGGCGACATCATCGCCGTAGCTGGAATTGAAACAATTACGCTTGGCGAAACTCTGGCCGATAACGAAGACCCACATGCATTGCCATTGATCATCGTTGACGAACCATCTATTTCGATGACTATTGGTATTAATACATCGCCTCTTGCAGGCAAGAGTGGAAAACTCCTTACTGCACGCCAAGTTAAGGGCCGTCTAGATGCCGAGCTCGTTGGTAACGTTTCATTGCGCGTATTAAATACTGAGCGTCCAGATACGTGGGAAGTCCAGGGTCGCGGAGAACTTCAGCTTGCAGTACTTGTTGAAATCATGAAGCGCGAAGGCTTTGAATTAACTGTTGGTAAGCCACAGGTTGTTATTAAGAAGATTGATGGCAAAGTACATGAGCCAATGGAGCGCTTAACAATTGATGCACCTGAAGAATATCTCGGCGTGCTTACTCAGTTGATGGCACTTCGCAAGGGCCGCATGGAACAAATGGTTAACCACGGCACTGGCTGGATCCGCCTTGATTACCGTGTTCCATCTCGTGGACTTATTGGTTTCCGTACTGAGTTCTTAACTGAAACCCGCGGAACCGGTTTACTACACCACGTCTTTGATGGCTACGAAGCGTGGCACGGCGATATCCGTACTCGCGGAACTGGCTCACTTGTTTCAGATCGCATGGGAACAGTTACTTCATACGCACTATACGGAACACAAGATCGCGGAAGCATCTTCGTTGAACCCGGCGATGAGGTTTACGAAGGCATGGTTATTGGCGAGAACTCTCGTAGCGATGACATGGATGTTAACTGTGTTCGCGAAAAGAAACTTACTAACATGCGTGCTTCAGGAACCGATGAATCAGAGCGTTTGATTCCGCCTAAGAAGCTCAACATGGAAGGCGCCCTTGAGTTCTGTCGTGAAGATGAGTGCGTTGAAGTTACCCCAGCCGTTGTTCGTATCCGCAAGGTTGTCCTTGATGGTGACGAGCGCGCCCGCACAACTGCACGCGCCAAGAAGGCCAACCTCAACGTTTAAGCCTCTTTCACATTCTTTCTAAGCCACGGTTCAATCGTTGCTAGTTTGAATGTACCTGTATCGAAGAACTTCATCATTGAGGCATGAACCTCTTTGCTGTTTAATGTAAAGCGGTAGCCATTGATGCGCAGGAAAACATCGGTAGCTGCAAAGGCAACACGCTTATTTCCATCGATAAAAGGATGATTAATTGCCAGACTCTCAAAGAGAGCGCCCGCCGATTCAATGACATCTTTGTAGTAACCAGATTGCGGACGAGCAACGGCTGATTCCAATGAGCCCATGTCGCGAACTCCATCGCTGCCATCAAATCTCTTAATGAGCACCATGTGCATCGCTAAAACATCGGGCAGGGTTACGTAATTAACTTCAGGCATTACTGGGCAAGTTTTTTGTAGAGATCGTCGAACTCGTCCATGCTCAAACCGAAGGCCTCCATAACGTGAGCACGAGGGCGCTCGACTTGGTGGCGTTCTAGATACTCAGCAAGTGCCTCTTCAAGGATGGATTGGAACTGTCGCCCCTGTGAGTGCGCCAATGCGCGAGCGCCGGCCAAGATTTGTTCATCGGCCTGCGAGGAAAACTTCTCGCGTTTTGTAACCATAGCCATCCAACTCTCTATCAAGATATATCTTGATGCATCATGATAGCAGGGCGTACGGCGCAAGTCCAAGTAATTATTACAAGAGGGATTTTGTCGTACGGGTCGGGCAAGATAACCACTGTGAGTACAGCGAACTTTAACCTTGTGCGCGGTACTGGCAAAACCCCTGAACTAACGCTCTCTGGCGATCAAAGCGCCGCTGTTACACATCGCGGTAGCCCTTTAGTCATTCTCGGCGGACCAGGTACGGGCAAGACAACGGTTCTCATTGAAGCGGCATTAGCGCGCATTAACGATGGGCAAAACCCTGACTCAATTTTGCTCTTAACTTTTGGGCGAGAGCGCGCATCCGAACTTCGTGATGCAATTGCACTTCGCACAACTAAGACAATGTTTGAGCCACTTGCGCGAACTTTTCACTCGCTAGCTTTTTCAATTCTCAAAATGAAGGCCGATAAGAGCGATCCCGAACCAATTCTTTTGAGCGGGCCGGAACAAGAGAGTTATATTAAAGAGCTTCTAAAAGGTGACATCGAGGATGATTATAAAGAGTGGCCCGAGGATTTGCACGCCGCCCTTACAACAAATGGTTTTGCGCGAGAGCTGCGCGATTTAATTTTGCGCGCATCAGAACGTGGAATAGATCCCATGCAGTTGGAGCAACTCGGCATCTCTGAAGGTGAAAAATATTGGTCTGCGGCAGCCAAGTTCTGGCAGCGCTATTTGAATTCGATGGTTATGCGCGAAATCAGCGCGACCGATGCCAAGATGCGTATTGATCCATCCGAGCTCGTTTCACGTGCGACTTTGCATTTACATAACAACCCTGATGTGTTGGCGAAACTACGTGCGCGATTTAGCACAATCATGGTCGACGAGTTCCAAGAGAGTGACCCTGCACAACGCGCACTGCTTGCAGCATTGGCAGGCAGCCATGTCATTATTTGCGCCGATGCCGATAGTGCCGTTGGGCGCTTTCGCGGCGCTGATCCCGATGGTTTAGCCACAGCGCTAGATCCTTATCGAGCACGAGAGATTGTTTTATCAACGGTGTATCGAAGTGGCAGTGCAATCTTTGAAGTTGGCCATGCTTACGTACAGGGGTTTAGAGGCTCGCCCATCACACGCAAACGCACGTGTGGCAATGAAAAAGCGAGTGCCGTAGCAGTACACCGCTTTAGATCTGGGGCCGAGGAAGCCGCTTTTATCGCCCACCAATTTCGTAGCGCACATTTGCGCGAAGGTATTTCTTATAGCGAGATGGCAGTTATTTTACGTAGCCCAGGGCTTACCGCCTCGGCATTGCGGCGGGCCTTCGCATACGTCGGAATCCCAGTGGCAAGTGAGTTACAGGCTTTAGCTGGCAATCCTGCTATCGCGCCATTCCTTTTATTGGCCCGCGTTGCTATTAAAGCCCAACCACTTAACTTAGATACAGCCGAACGGTTATTAATGAGCGAGTTCGGCGGCGCAGACTCAATCTCACTTCGTCGAATCCGACGTGCAATGATTGCAGCTCGCGCTGAAGGAGATGAGCGCTCTGGTACCCAGCTATTACTCGATGCAATTACTGATGGTGCAGTCTTCATTGAAGGCGCAGATTTCGTTGTACGCGTACATGAATTACTAGAAAAAGCTCGGGCAGTTGCGCGAAATAAATCGGCACTAGCCGATGATTTATTATGGGCGATTTGGGACAATGCATTGGCAAGTGATGGACAAAAACTTAGCGATGCATGGCGCACTCAATCACTTCGCCCTGGAGTGCGAGGTGCCGCCGCTGATCGCGATTTAGATGCAATGATGCAATTGTTTGAAAGTGCTGCTAGATACTCCGAGCGCTTCCCTTTATCGGGACCTGCCGCCTTTATCGCAGAAATCGCAACTGAAGACATTGCCGGAGATGTTATTACCGCCAAAGGCGTGCGACCCGATTTCGTTGAGATTCTCACAGTGCACAGTGCTAAAGGTCGCGAATGGAATGTAGTTGCCGTCGCGGGTCTGCAAGAGGGCACATGGCCAAATTTAAAGGCACGCTCATCCTTACTTGGGGCCGAACGATTAGTTGAGCGCCAGCGCAATCCCGATATTCCGCGCGATCAGTTAGATGTAATCGCTGCCAATGGTCTTATGCAGGATGAGGAGCGGCTCTTTCATGTCGCTCTAACCCGTGCCACACACTCACTTTTCGTCACTGCCGTGCAGCGTGATGACGAAGAGCCTTCAGCGTTTTTTGAAGCTATTGAAGTGATGGTGAATAAAACCGATGTAGATGAGCCGGTTTTGACCGATGTTCCTCGTCCTATAACCGCGCCAGCGCTAGTGGCCGAACTACGCAGCCAACTGCATGGCGCTAATGCCCAAGATGCCGCAGAGATATTGAAAGCTTTGAGTGAAAACGGAATTTATTTAGCTAATACAGAGTCCTGGATTGGAACTGTGCCGCTGAGCTCCGATGCTCCGGTCTTCGATGCCGAAAAGGAAGTTGTTGTTTCCCCCAGTGGCGCCGAATCTTTTGTTGAATGCGGCGTCAAATGGTTCTTACAAAATAATGGTGGGACTGATGGCGACAGCACCGCACAAGTTTTAGGCTCTGCCATACACGCCTTTGCTGCGAAAATGGTGCAAGAGCCAGGAACAACTAAAGAGGATTTAATAACTAATTTGCGCAGCTCGTGGAAATTGATCGATCCAGAATCTGGCTGGGTCAGTGGCTCACATTTAGAGAGTGCTGTAACGATGCTCGAGAAATTTGTTGAGTATCACTCCGAAACTACGCGTACCGTTGTCGATGCTGAAATGCGCTTTGATGTAACACTCGGTCGTGCCCGTATCAAGGGAAGCGTGGATCGCTTAGAAGTCGAAGCCGATGGGAGCCTCTTCATAGTTGATTTTAAAACTGGCGGAAGCGCAATCAGCGTTAAAGATGCCAAAGAGAATCTTCAATTGGCAAGTTACCAAGTTGGAATCGCCGAAGGTGGATTTACTCAAGGCAAAGTTAGCGCTGGGGCCGAACTGGTTTATTTAGGCACCGATGCAGCCGGTGCAACATTGCGTGCCCAACACGGCATTGATGTAGAGGCAGTTAAGAGCCAGTTGAATGGAATCGCTGACGGTATGGGCGCCGCTACTTTCTTTGCAACGATTAATAAGCGCTGTAAAGGCTGCCCAGTACGCAAATCCTGCCCAGTCCAGAGCGATGGACGGACGGTGATCTCATGAACCTTGATGCTAAGTATTCTCCTGAGGAGATCATCGCCAAACTACAGGCTCACCCTAAGTTTGGTGCATCGATTAAGCCGATCACTAAACATCAATCCGCCATTATCAGTAGCGTGCTAGAACCGTCAGTTGTGATTGCAGGTGCGGGCTCGGGCAAGACTGAAACGATGAGTAATCGCGTTCTCTATTTAGTTGCAAACGGCTTTGTCACTCCCAATCAAATCTTAGGACTAACTTTCACCCGCAAAGCTGCAGGCGAACTATCGGTACGTGTTCGCAAACGCTTGCGCCAACTTGCAGCTCTTCCTGAATTTAAGCACATCACAACCTCGACCACATCGGTGACGACGTATCACTCTTATGCCGGCAAGCTGCTGAGCGAACACGCAATTCGCTACGGAATTGATGCAGACGCTGAACCTTTGGGGGAGGCTGCAATTTGGCAGATTGCATCTGATGTAGTTCGCAATTGGTCTGATGATTCCTATCGCAACCAAAGTGCAGTCAGTACGGTTATTAAGGATTTATTGGGACTTTCAAAGTTAATGCTCGAGCATCAAGTTAAGGCCGAAGATATTCAAGCAATTGGCGAAGATATCGTGCAACAGTTAGCACCGTTACATGGGGCACGCAATGATGAGGTTCGAGCAGTAGAACGTGCAATGCTTCAACGCAATTCGCTCTTACCAATGGTTGAAGCTTTTATGCAACGGCGCAAAATGGCTGGCGAGTTTTCCTTCGATGACCAGATGTCGTTGGCCGCCGATATCGCGCAAAACTTTAGCGATGTCGGAGTCCTAGAGCGCGGCAAATACAAAGTCGTCTTACTGGATGAGTATCAAGATACTTCTCAATCCCAAGTCCGCATGTTGTCATCTCTCTATGGCGCTGGACATCCAGTTATGGCCGTGGGAGACCCATCGCAAGCTATTTATACGTGGCGCGGGGCCTCCGCCGGCACGATGGCATCTTTTAAAACATATTTCCCAAAGAGTGATTCACAAAAGGGAACTGCACAATTTACTTTGCCAACAACCTTCAGAAACGATGCGATGATTTTGGCTGCAGCAAATCGCATTAGCGATGAGATTAAGTCCGCTGGAGGACAGCAAGTCGTAGAGCTAGAGGCCCGTATTAATGCTGGAATCGGTGAGATTGCATATGGAATTTTTGAAACGATCGATGCCGAGGCCGCGGCAATTACCGAGTACATAAAGGAAAACTGGAGCGCAACTTCGGGAAAGACTGCAGCAGTTCTAGTCCGAAAGCGCGCGCAAATTACTGCCATTGAAAGCGCTTTGCGTGAAGCGGGCCTACCGGTCGAAGTAATCGGTATCGGAGGGTTGATACATATCCCTGAGGTCGCAGATGTTGTATCGATGTTGAAAATTATCACCAACCCCGATGCTGGCTCTGCAGTTATGCGACATTTAACTGGGCCTCGCATCAACTTAGGTCCGCGCGATATTGCAGCCCTTGGTGCTTACAGTCGCGATCGAGCTAAAGCTCTGCATTCCGATTCAAAGAGTTTCATTAAGAAAATTGCAGCAGGTAATCCAGATCAGTTAGAGGCCGATGATCAGTTCGCTGGATCAATCATCGATGCCCTTGATGAGATCAGCGGTGCGAAGAAAAGCGGCTTTAGCGATATTGGGTATCAACGTTTAGTTCGCTTTGCTAGTGACCTACGCCGTCTGCGTTCGCGTGCAGGTGGAGCAATAAGCGATTTAATTAGCGACATTGAAAGTTATTTAACGCTTGAGAGTGAGATAACTCTGCGCGACGGTTCACAAGCCGGCCGCCGTCACTTAGATCGCTTCCTAGATGAAGCGGCAAAGTTTGAACGAAGCGGAGGCACCGTTAGTGCATTTTTAGATTGGCTCGATGTGGCCGCCGATACCGAAGGCGGGCTAAAGGCTGGGGCACCTGAGATTCGCAGCGATGTGGTGCAGATTTTGACCGTCCATATGGCAAAAGGTGCCGAGTGGGATGTTATTGCAGTTCCTGGTTTGGCCGAAGGCACTTTTCCTGGCAACAATACAAATGATCCAGATAATTGGCTAAAGAACGAAAAACATATTCCTTTTGCCCTTCGCGGGGATGCGCGAGAGTTGCCGGAATTTTCTTTGCATGGAGTTACCAAAAACAGCGAGGCTGCAAAAGTAATCAAAGAGTTTGGCCGCCAGTGTGTTGAAAATATCAAAATGCGCGAAGAGATGCGCCTGGCTTATGTTGCAGTTACCCGGGCTAAATCACATTTAATATGTACGACTTCACGTTGGCGTGATGGCAGCAAAGCGGTTGAACCAAGTGAAATCTTTTACATGATTGCCGAAGTGGCAAGCGCACTCGGAGGACCCATGATTTCGGATGCACCTGCACCCGAGGATGGCGCAGAAAATCCAACGTTAGAAAATCCAATGACTGCCGACTGGCCCTTTGATCCATTGGGTTCTAGACGCACTGCCTTTGATGCAGCAGTTGAGCTAGTTAATAAGAGCGCCGTGCATTCACTCAAGGAAGTTAGCGATTCGCAAATCGCATCGTGGATTGAGGATGCACAAGCTCTCATTACCGAACATCATCAACGCTCTCATGGATCAATACAGGTCCCACTACCACCGCGGCTTTCAACGTCAACGCTGATTGCTCTTGCCGAAAATCCACAGGAGTTAGCGCTCGACATTCGTCGGCCAATGCCACGAGGTCAGGATCAATATTCAAGGCGTG
>CAILBF010000174.1 GCA_903832395.1 uncultured Actinomycetes bacterium
CCCGGTGTTGGGTTTCGCTTAATAACATAAAACTGTTGTCCCCATGTCCAAAGGTTTGTTGTTGACCAGTAAATCAAAACTCCAATTGGAAAGTTAACTCCTGAAATCGCAAAAATTACTGGGAACGCATACAACATAATTTTTTGTTGTTGCAACATCATATTGTTGCTTGAATCCATCTTTGGCATGCCTTTCAACATCAACTGTCGTTGAGTGGTGAAAGTTGTGAGAGACATGAAAGCAATTAAAACAACAGTAACAATTTTTACAGTTGTGATATTTGTTCCAAGGAAAGTATCGGAAATTGGTGCACCAAAGAATTTTGCGTGAGCGGCACTAACAACATCGGCTTGGGTTAGCACGCCATGCTTTACTGGAGGATTTTTGCCGATTCCATTAAGTACCGTAAAGAGTGAGAAAAAGATCGGTGCTTGAGCCAAAATTGGGAAACATGAAGCCAGCGGGTTTGTCTTGTGCTCTTTGTAAAGCTTCATCATTTCTTCAGATTGCTTTTGGCGATCATCCTTGTACTTCTTTTGAATCTCTTTCATGTGTGGCTGAAGGGCGGTTAAAGCGCGCTGACTTTTAATCTGTTTAACAAAAAGCGGGATTAAAATAATTCGAATTAAGATAACGAGTCCTACGATTGCAAGTGACCACGAGACGCCACTGTCTTTACCAAAAATTGGTGATAGGAGATTATGGATGGTCACAATCACCCAAGAAACAGCGATATATAAGGGTTTTAGTATGGTGCTCATCGATTAAACTCCAGCCTTTTCTTTAACTGCATAGTCAACGCCACCATGAGACCATGGATTACATCGCACTAAACGCCAGGCGCTCATTGCAACTCCTTTGAATCCATATGTTTCAATCGCGGATACCGCGTAACTTGAACATGATGGGTAGTACTTGCATCTCGGCCCAAACATGGGTGAGATCCACTTCTGATAAAACTTAATTGGTTGAGTGATTAGCGCTCTCACTTTTTGCTCATCCGCTCATTGGTTTTTCGTACCAAGTGATTGACAATCTCATTAATTTCTTTTTGGCAGTCGGCCGTCGCTGATTTATTCAAACCCCGAATAACTAACAAACTTCCGGTAGGAAGTAGTGCGTAGTGATCACGAAGACAATGCCGAATCTTTCGAGCTAAGCGGTGGCGCATGACAGAGCCTCCGACAGATTTGCTAATAATTAATCCAGCTCGTGCGGGCTCAACCGATGTTGCATCGATATAGAGATAGCCAACAAAATTGGTGGATGAAAATCGGAGCCCAGTTTTTGTTGCGCGGGCAAAATCCCCACTCTCAGTAAGGCGTGCACTTTTAGCAAGCACAAGTGTCTGCTTTATGAGTCTTTATGCCGAAAGTCGAGCGCGACCTTTTACGCGGCGAGCGGCAAGAACCGCACGACCTGCGCGAGTTGCCATGCGCGCACGGAAGCCGTGCTTCTTGGCGCGACGACGAGTGTTAGGTTGGAAGGTACGTTTTGTCATGTGGAGCTCCTAAAAATATGAAAATCTATGCGGTTAGAAATACGGGGGAAGTGAGGGTGTAACGGTAGAGGTCTGGGGATAAGCGGGTCAAACTGGAGCTCCAGCCATATGGGCCTTGAAGGACTGTGGATAACTAGTTGCTTTTTTCACGATTTCGCTCTAGTTTTCAACTCCCTCCACAGGTTTTCCTGTTTTGGTGGGTTTTGAAGGGCTCAACCTGAGGTTTAGACCACAGGTTGTGGATAACCCTGTGGATATCAGAGAGGTGCCGTGTGGACGTCAAAGAGATCGAACTGAGCGCACTCTGGGGTCGGGTTATTGATGAGGTGGCTCAAGATGCGCCACAGCACCGGGCCTTTCTACAAATTTCAAAACCTCTTGGCTTGCTCCATAACAGCGATCAAACCACTTTATTAATTGCGACCCCTAACCTTTTTGCAAAAGATGTTCTAGAGAGTCGCTTACGTGGCGCTGTTAGCGATGTCTTAACTCGTGAGCTTGGCGAAAAAACAAATATTGCTGTGACCGTTGATGAAACTTTAGAGACAGCTAGTGCTCCGGTCCCAGAAATTGAAATTGATTTCGTTGTACCAAAAGTTGGAACCGGTCGAGATGATGGACCGGCACAAAATTTACCAAGTGGTGAGCTATCGCAATTAAATCCTCGGTACACATTTGAAAAATTTGTTGTTGGGTCCTCTAACCGCTTCGCCCATGCAGCGGCCGTTGCAGTTGCTGAAGCGCCAGCAAAAGCTTACAACCCATTATTTATTTATGGTGATTCCGGATTAGGTAAAACGCATCTCCTGCACGCTATTGGCGCCTACGCTAAAGAGTTATACGGCAACGTACGCGTGCGTTATGTATCCTCTGAAGAGTTCACAAATGACTTTATTAACTCAATCCGTGATGATAAAGCTTCGGCTTTCCAGCGTCGTTATCGCGATTTAGATGTTTTGATTGTTGATGATATTCAATTCTTAGAAAACAAAGAGCGTACTCAGGAAGAGTTCTTCCATACGTTTAATACTTTATACAACGCTAATAAACAAATAGTTATATCGAGTGATCGTCCGCCGAAACAGTTAACTACTTTGGAAGATCGTTTACGCAGCCGTTTCGAGTGGGGATTAATCACTGACATCCAGCCACCAGAACTTGAAACCCGTATCGCAATCCTTCGTAAAAAAGCGGCCCAAGATAAATTAAATGCCCCTGATGATGTTTTGGAATACATCGCTAGTAAAATCTCTTCGAATATTCGCGAGTTAGAAGGTGCGCTAATTCGGGTAACGGCTTTTGCATCTTTGAACCGCCAAAGCGTTGACCTGTCTCTAGCTGAGATTGTGTTGAAGGATTTAATCCCAAGCGAGGGAACACCTGAAATTACTGGGGCGACGATCATGGCCCAAACGGCGGTGTATTTCTCGCTCACTATCGATGATCTATGTGGGACTTCACGCTCTCGGGTTTTAGTTAATGCCCGTCAGATAGCGATGTACTTATGCCGGGAGTTAACCGAACTCTCACTTCCTAAAATCGGCCAGACATTCGGAGGGCGTGACCACACAACGGTTATGCACGCCGATCGCAAAATCCGTCAACTGATGGCTGAGCGCAGATCGATCTATAACCAGGTCACTGAGCTCACCAACAGAATTAAGCAGCAAGCGCGGTAAAAAAGACCGAAATGCCCTTTTTGCCATTAGTTGCCCCCAGTTGGGGATAAGTTGTGGATAACTGTGGGAGTTTTAGTTTTTTGTGTGGGTAAGGTGCGTTGGGTCAGAGATAGCGAGAAGGGAGAGGGTTATGTTGTTACGTACTATCCACACATATTCCTGCTTTCTCCACAGGTTATCCTTGCTTAAACACCGTTGTGAGCAGGGCTTTTACTCTCTCTCCACATATATTCGGGCTGGTTACTACGACTACCTTTATATACATAGATCTAGATGTGAAACGAACCTTTCATTGAATTGGGGCACACCATGAAGTTCACTGTTGAGCAGTCTGCTTTAACTGATGGGGTTAACTGGGTTTCTAGAAGTCTTTCAACCCGTCCAATCAAAACCGAGCTACTCGGAATCGTTATCGACGCTACTGGCGACCAGGTTTATCTATCGGCCTCAGATTTAGAGACGGCCAGCAAAGCCCACTTTCACGCCGAGATTAAAGAGAGCGGGAAAGTTCTAGTCCCAGGACGCCTATTGGCCGAGATCTCTAGATCCCTTCCAAACAAACCAATCACTTTTGCGTTAGAGGGCACACGGGTTTTAGTAACAAGCGGAAGCGCGAAATTTACTCTGCCTACATTATCTGTCGATGAGTATCCAAACCTTCCAGAACTCCCCAACACAACCGGGGTTATAGCGAGTGATGTTTTCGCAACGGCAGTTGCGCAAGTTGCAATCGCTGCTGGGCGCGACGATTCACTGCCAACACTTACCGGTGTACACGTTGAGGTAAATGAAGAGACAGTGACTTTAGCTGCAACCGATAGATATCGCTTAGCTGTGCGCGAAATACAATGGGATCCAACAACACCAAATATTTCAACAACAGCACTACTGCGCGCTCGCACAATTGCCGACGCGGCTAAATCACTAACAGGTACCAAAACAGTTTCCGTTTCGTTTGCGCCCACAACAAGCAACGACCGTTTAGCGGGATTTGCTAGTGACGGAAAAACAATGACATCACGAATGCTAGATGGCACATTCCCTCCATACCGACATTTACTCCCACAAGAAGTGACAACTACCGCCTTGATTGAAGTTGCAACTCTTCTTGATTCAGTGCGACGCGTGGCTTTAGTAACTGATAAAACCGTCCCGCTACGTTTAGATTTTAATAACAACTCACTTTCTCTCGAAGCTGGTGCGGGTGAAGAGGCTCAAGCAACCGAAGCCATTGAAATACTTCTAACCGGTGAAGCGATATCAATCGCTTTCAATCCAACTTTTCTTGCCGATGGA
>CAILBF010000175.1 GCA_903832395.1 uncultured Actinomycetes bacterium
GCAAGGTGCGTTGCCGTTATGACGCTCGTCACGAAGAGGGGCGGTGAATGTAGTTGAACTTTCAACTACTAGGTAGTACCGTTTGTCCATGAGCACAATGCCCGCGCTTTACATTGGCCATGGCGCACCAATGTTGCTCGAAGATGCGTTGTGGTCGTCGCAACTTCGGGGAATTTCAGAAAGTATTCAGAAGCCACAAGCAATCGTAATTGTGAGCGCCCACTGGGAATCCCAACCTGTCACATTGAGCAATCCTGAAGCTAATGCTCCTCTTGTTTATGACTTCGGTGGCTTTGATAAAAAGTTTTATGAAATGCAGTACAACACTCCGGATGCAACTGGGATTACCAATCTTGTTGCATCGATGATGCCCGATAACGAACCCGTGCATCAATCAGATCGCGGATTAGATCATGGCGCGTGGGTACCTTTAAAAGTGATGTACCCGGAGGCCGATATTCCAGTCGTCCAGATGTCAATGCCAACTAGTGACCCCACAAAACTTCTGGAACTTGGAAAGCGCTTACAACCATTGCGCGATCAAGGTGTCCTCATTATCGGTTCCGGATTTATGACCCACGGTTTGAGGTATTTGCGCGATTGGTCGACTGAAGCAGTTGCGCCAAGTTGGTCGAGTGAATTTGATGCATGGGCAGCTGGTGCACTTGCCAATGGCGATATCGATGCGCTCTCCAACTATCGCGAATTAGCACCTGGCATGCCATATGCCCACCCAACGGTTGAACACTTCACTCCACTTTTTATCACTTTAGGTGCTGCAACTTCCATCGATGCGGCTCCAGAAACCCTTATAGATGGCTACTTCATGGGCCTTAGTAAGCGCAGCATTCTGGTGGCCTAAACCAATGTCTTTGCCCACTGCACGATTTTTAAAGCTTGATTGAAATCTTCACGCAAGGAAGTATCGTCTATCTCGGAATATTCGGTTTTAGGATACTCAATTGAATTTCGAATTTTCCGGAGCCGGTTAAACGGTCTGATCAGGGCTACCTCGGGAGCGCTGCACTGAGGAATCAATACGTCGAGAATTATCGAATGGCCCCCAAAAGAAGTCGGACGAATTCCTTGCAAATAGAGGATTGCCATTAACCCTTTTCGCGCCGCGTCATACAAAAGCACGTACGAGCCTTCTTTATCAGCTACCAAAGCGAGCCTTGCACTTCTCAAGTGATTTTCTGCCTGTGCAATCATTCGATGTACTTGATTTATGTCAGTCTCTATCTCTTCAATAAGTTTTTTACTTAGATATTTTTTTGTTAGCCGGGTCGATTCCTCTGTAATCTCCATTAGGAAAAACTAGATTCCTCATGTGACACAAGTTCAGAGATTGAGCTTTACGTGTGGATTCTTTTTAATTGTTGCTATAAAAGGAGTTCCCTGACTCCACTCCTTAGAACTAATTCTTGTCATGTTGACGTCTCTTGAGAGCGCCTTCTCCGCCCGCCCTGCAGCCTCATTAAGAGTCTCAAGTGATGGGCTCCCGATTATCAGCACATCAATGTCATTTGGGATTGCACCAGTAATCCCAGAATACCTAGCTGCCCACGATCCAAAAATATAGGCTTCAATGATTCCCGTAATCCCTGCAAGTTCTCGCTCGAGAACCGGCAGAGGTCCATAAGTAAGTGCGAGCAAGTCTGTGAGGGATGGTGCGACTCTGGAGTTAACCTCGGCTCGAATTAGACGGTTTCTTCCTTGCCTGCGCTCTCTAATAAATCCGCTCTCGATAAGGCGCACCGCTTCGTGGTGAAGGCCAGGAATCGAAACTCCGATTGTGCGTGCTGCATCTGAGATTGTCAGCTCTTTTTCAGGATTGAGAAAGAGCAGAGCAAGAAGATCGCCTTGAACGCCCGAGCGAAGGATCGGCAGCAAGAGAGACTCTTTCATAACTCCTAATATATCTTAACTATCTTGAATTAACCAAAATAGCCCTAAGGTGCAAAATCCCGGTCCCACAAACAAAGAATTCCCCCAGCAATCTCACCGAGGGAGTTCCACGTTAACTATTTAGCGCTTATAAGCTGCCAAGTGGTCAACAGATCCCTTTGCAATCTGATCCATATGGGTCTGTTCAGACCTATTTATATTTGAAAACTTCTGAGTGATTACATTAGTTGCCAAGTATGCATATACATATCGAGGCCAACCTCTCCCCTTGTAAGGAAATTGGTTGACCTCGAATAAGAAAAATGTAGCACGGAAAGCTTAGATTTGAACAACCGACCACTAGAAAGCGACCCACCGTAATATTTGTGGTGCACTTTTTTACGCTAAGTAATTATAAGTTGTTGCAACCAGCTTGTTTCTTAACAACTGCTGCCGACGCATCAGCGCCACTGAGTAAATGAGGTGCGCCAGTAAATGGATCAATTCTTGCGGGGATGAATTTATAGTCGAGGACTTCACCGCTTGGCGTGAGAGTTAATTGGCCAATCCCACTATTGAGGCTCGCTTCACTTCTAGAATAAAATGCGAAATTACCTAATGAATAATCAACTATTTTGCTGCCATAGCGAACAACGGGTTGTTGCCGATGAGGATGACTTCCAATAATCACACTGGCCCCAAATGCCAGCCATTTCTTGGCATCGCTAATTTCTGGTTCCGCAGCACAGGTTCGTTCTTCAACACCCCAGTGCACATAAATAATTACTATGTTGGCTTGGGTTAGCGCGGCCTTAATTGCTTGTTCTATTGCTTTTGAATCCCACGCGTCAGTTGTTCCTGCAAAAGCCCCGCTCGCAACCGTACCAACGCCTCCGTTGATTTTTGCAATTCCAAGTAGAGCAACTTTGGTGCCTCGGATATTAAATATCTTTGCACCCCAAGCCTCTTCGGCACTGTTACCTGCTCCAATGACCGTTAAACCTGCGGCCTGAGCGGCCTTTATCGTGTCTTGAACTCCGACGCGCTGATAATCTCCCGCATGGTTATTTGCTAAATTAACTACATCCACGCCAGCGGCTTTGGCTTGCGTAAGAATTAATGGATTACTGCTAAAGACATACTCCTTTACTTGGTGCTCAACCTGCGTTGTTACTGCAGTTTCTAAATTGATTACTGAGATATCAGCAGACGTTAACTCGTTGGAAACACCTGCAAATGGATCTCCCCCATTGTCTAGAAAAGTAGAAATTTGGTCTACGCCATTTGTATCCCCGCCAAAATCAATCACGATATTGCGCGATTGATTTATTTGTGGCGTTGGTTGCGGTGTTGGGGTTTTGGCTTGGGATTCACATCCAACTAATAACACCAGGGTGCATATGCCAACTAACGCTCTCTTCACGCCGATATTCTAGGTATAGAAAAAGCCCCGCCGAGTCAGTACTCCGCGGGGCTTCTTACTAATTTCGGTTTATGAGCAACCAGATGTGTTTCCACAACCTTCGCATACATAACAAGCACCTGACATACGCATCTTCACTCCGCACGTCATACATAGAGGCGCATCGGCTTTAACACCAGAGAGTGCCTCCATCAATTCAGTTGATGAACCAAACTGTTGTTTACTATCGATCGTTACTGCAACTGGTTTAGGAGCTGCAACGGGCGTTGCCACTGGTGCGATAACTTCAAGATTTTCGTAATCTTCAACGATATCTTCGGTGTACTCGCCAGTCTCCAGTGCGCGAGCGCGCTCTGATGATGTGTAGAGACCCATTGAACTGCGTGTTTCAAATGGTAAGTAATCAAGTGCTAGACGACGGAAGATGTAATCCATCATCGACTGTGCCATGCGGATATCGGCATCATCCGTCATACCAGCTGGCTCAAAGCGCAAGTTCGTAAACTTCTCAACGAAAGTCTCTAACGGAACTCCGTATTGCAGTCCGATTGAAACTGCGATGGAGAAAGCATCCATAACACCGGCCAGAGTCGAACCCTGCTTGCCGAGCTTAAGGAATACCTCGCCAAGTGCGCCATCGGCATATGCACCCGATGTCATGTAACCCTCTGCTCCGCCAACCGAGAACGATGTAGTCGTTGATGGACGTGACTTTGGTAGACGCTTGCGAAGTGGAGTTGCAGGGTGGGTAGCTGATGCTGGCGCATCGCTCTTGGCTGCTTTGCCGTCAGATAGTGGCTGACCAACTTTGCAGTTATCGCGATAGACGGCCAAGGCCTTAATGCCTAGCTTCCAACCTTGGTAATAAACCTCTTCGACATCTTCAACTGTTGCATCCGATGGCAAGTTAACTGTCTTTGATATCGCA
>CAILBF010000176.1 GCA_903832395.1 uncultured Actinomycetes bacterium
CCTGACCTGCTGGGTAGTTTGGGTTGGACATGTTTTCTCCTTTTATTTGTTATTTTTCTGTGCTGATGGAATCAAAACGTCATCTACTAAGGTTTCGATGAATTTTCGGTTTACTGATTGTTGCGACATAAAAATTCGATAAGTCATGATTGCAGGTGTGATCTCTGCTAGAAGTTCTAAATTTGCATTAAGTGATATCTCGCCACGTTTTATTGCGCGTTCAAGAATGACTTCGTGAACTTCGCTTTCGCCATCTCTGACTGAATGGGGAATAGCCTTTGCAAGCTCCGGGTCCATTTTGGCCGCGCTCATCACTGATGCAATAACCGCTCCATCTGGGCCCTTTAGAACTTTCACTTTAGCTAAGAGCAGTTCAACTAAGTCATCGCGCAGATTCCCTGTATCAATGCAGGGGGTCTGCGAAAAGGCATGATGCGCCATTGCATTCGCAATAACCTCTTGCTTGTTCTTCCAACGTCTATAGATCGTCGCCTTGCTGACTCCAGCCTTATTCGCAATCGCCTCAATAGTGCATCTCTCATATCCCACCTCTTGGATGAGAGAGATTGCAGCTTCGGCGATAGCGTCCTCACGTTTGGAATCGCGAGGTCGGCCCTTTATACACAGAGCTTTAACTGGGCACATATCGACCTCCAATACGAAACGGAACGGTTCCGTATCGTAAAGCAGTGAGGTGCGTTCTGCAACTCGAACGCCTACGATGAGACCATGTCAACGATGAAGCCTCGCTCAGGGTTAGTTACCGATGGAATGGAGCGTGCGCCTGCGCGTGGAATGTTGCGTGCAGTTGGAATGGGCGATGAGGATTGGGTAAAGCCCCAGATTGGTATCGCCTCGTCCTGGAATGAGATTACCCCCTGCAACTTATCCCTTGATCGCCTGGCAAAAGCCTCACGTCAAGGTGTCATAGATGCCGGCGGCTTCCCAATGCAGTTCGGCACGATTTCAGTCTCTGATGGAATCTCAATGGGACATGAGGGAATGCACTTCTCGCTGGTTTCGCGCGAAGTAATCGCCGATTCAGTTGAGACGGTTATGCAGGCCGAGCGCCTGGATGGAATGGTTACTTTTGCGGGTTGCGATAAATCACTTCCTGGAATGATGATGGCCGCTGCACGTATTGATGTAGCAAGCGTGTTTGTTTATGCGGGATCGACATTGCCGGGTCAGGTCGATGGAAAAGATGTCACGATTATCGATGCCTTTGAAGCCGTCGGTGCATGTGCGCGCGGATTAATTACTCAAGAGCGCGTTGATCAAATTGAACGCGCAATCTGTCCGGGTGAAGGCGCATGTGGCGGAATGTTTACCGCGAACACAATGGCCAGCATCGCCGAAGCAATCGGTCTATCTCTCCCAGGATCAGCAGCGCCTCCTGCCGTTGATCGCCGCCGTGATGCCTTTGCTGTTAAATCTGGCGCTGCCGTTGTCGAACTAATTCGTGCTGGCATTACTACACGCGATATTTTAACTAAGCAAGCTTTTGAAAATGCAATCACAATATTAATGGCGCTCGGTGGTTCAACGAATGCGGTTCTGCATTTACTAGCAATCGCACATGAAGCCGACGTGGATTTATCTCTCAATGATTTTCACCGCATCGGTTCCAAAGTTCCATTATTGGGAGACCTAAAACCATTTGGTCGTTTCGTAATGAGTGACATGGATAGAATCGGGGGAGTACCTGTAATTCTAAAAGCACTCCTAGATGCCAAAATGTTGCATGGAGATGTTCTCACCGTTACTGGAAAGACAATGGCTGAAAATTTGGCCGATATTAATCCACCAGATCCAGACGGCGAGATTTTGCGCGCAGCTTCCAAACCACTATCTACCGACATGGGAATCACAATTTTGGGTGGCTCCTTGGCACCAGATGGCGCTGTGTGCAAGACGGCTGGAATCGGAATTGAATCATTTGAGGGTCCAGCCCGTGTATTCGAACGCGAACAAGCGGCGATGGATGCACTTGAAAATGGAACGATTCAAGCTGGAGATGTTGTCGTTATTCGCTATGAAGGTCCAAAAGGCGGACCTGGAATGCGCGAGATGTTAATGATCACTGGTGCGATTAAAGGCGCAGGTCTTGGAAAGTCCACGCTTCTGCTCACCGATGGACGCTTTTCTGGTGGTTCAACTGGCCTATGTGTTGGCCATGTTGCACCAGAGGCCGTCGATGGTGGCCCAATCGCATTTGTAAAAGATGGAGATATCGTCCGAATCGATATAACCAATAGGACTATGGATTTACTTGTTGATGCCGCAGAACTCACTGCCCGTAAAGTTGGTTGGAAGCCATTGACCCATAAATACACTCGCGGGGTGCTGCATAAGTACTCGAAGTTGGTCGGATCGGCATCAAAGGGCGCGGTCTGCGACTAGAACTGTTCAAATTGTGAGATGTGCATCTCACGTCTTGACTCAATGCTAAAGCTGTTGGAGAATAAGCCCATGTTTACAACC
>CAILBF010000177.1 GCA_903832395.1 uncultured Actinomycetes bacterium
ACGAAACCCTGGTGCAAGAATTTCGCGATGAGTTTCTAGAGTTAGTTACATCAACGGGGGAAGATGCATTTGCCGCCGGGTTATTGTTTCCGGCGATACCTGTGTGGTTAGAAAAAGGAATCGGCGTCGATATTGTTAAAGTTTATTTGAGCCAAGTTAACGCGTAATTACCAAGCCGCCGCGATTTCATCACGCGTCAAAGTCAGTAGCTGTGGCAGTACTTTAGTTCGACCAATAATCGGCATGAAGTTAGCATCTCCGCTCCACCTAGGAACAATGTGTTGGTGAATATGCTCGGCAATTCCTGCACCAGAGACTGCGCCTTGATTCATTCCTAAGTTAAAGCCGGCAGGGGCTGAAACTTTGCGAATCGTCGCCATTGCATGAGCCGTGAGTTCGGTGATTTCACTTCGCTCGTCCGCGGTTAACTCGGTCAAATCTGCAACGTGACGATATGCGCATACTAAAAGATGTCCTGGGTTGTATGGATACAAGTTCATGACAACAAAAGCGCTCGTGCCTCGATGAACAACTAAACCCTCTTCATCACTCAAACTCGGAATGCGGCAGAACGGGCATTCGATCTCATTACTCTCTAGCGGGCGATTCTCACCGCGTAAATATTCAAGACGGTGAGGTGCCCATAAGCGCACCCAACCATCGGGCATTCCTGCGCCATCAATACTCATCATTAAACCTGCGTGCGCTCGGCGACTATTTGTTTGATCTCTGCAATGGCATCGGCCACTGGAATTCCATTTTTTTGCTCGCCATTGCGATATCTAAATGAAACAGCCCCGTTGGCTTGGTCTTCTTCGCCGGCAATGACCATGAATGGGATTTTTTGCAGCTGGGCATTACGCACTTTTTTCTGCATGCGATCATCAGAGCTATCTAACTCAGTGCGGATGCCGGCTTTTTTCATCTGGGACATAACTCCAGCCAAGTAATCACTAAAAGCTTCGGCAACCGGGATTCCAATCACTTGAACCGGTGCTAGCCATGGCGGGAAAGCGCCGGCATAGTGTTCGGTAAGAACTCCGAAGAAGCGTTCAATCGAACCAAAAAGTGCGCGGTGAATCATGACGGGGCGTTGGCGTGAACCATCGGCGGCAGTGAATTCTAGTTCGAAGCGTTGTGGCAGTTGGAAATCAACTTGAATCGTAGACATCTGCCACGTACGACCGATTGCATCTTTGGCTTGAACTGAAATCTTTGGACCATAAAACGCGGCCCCACCCTCATCCAAGACGAGCTCTAAATTCTGTGCAGTTGCCGCTTGCCGAAGGGCCTCAGTTGCTTCAAGCCAATCGCTATCTTCGCCGACAGATTTCTCGGGATTGCGTGTAGATAGTTCAAGATAGAAATCATTGAGGCCATAGTCGCGCAGTAAGTTAAGAACGAAAGTTAACAGCGAATCTAGCTCGCCCACCATCTGATCTTTCGTGCAATAAATATGGGCGTCATCTTGGGTGAATCCACGGGCACGCGTTATGCCGTGCAGAACTCCCGATTTTTCGTAACGATAAACGGTACCGAACTCGAATAGACGCAACGGTAATTCGCGATATGAACGTCCACGTGAGCGATAAATAAGATTATGGAATGGGCAGTTCATAGGCTTCATGTAGTACTGCTGGCCCGCCCGTTTAATCGTGCCATCGGCATGTAGTTCTTCATCTAAAATCATTGGCGGGTACATACCTTCGGCATACCACTGCAAGTGGCCCGAAGTTTCAAAGAGTGCAGCTTTTGTTAAATGTGGTGAGTAAACAAACTCGTAGCCCTCATCTTCATGGCGCTTGCGTGAGTAATCCTCCATCGCCCGACGAATGATTCCGCCCTTTGGATGAAAGACTGCAAGACCTGAACCAATCTCTTCCGGAAATGAAAAGAGGTCAAGCTCTGTGCCTAGTCGGCGATGATCGCGCTTTTCAGCCTCAATCAAAAGTTCGAGATAGCCATTGAGTTCATCTTGTGAAGGCCAGGCAGTGCCATAAATGCGCTGGAGCATTGGGTTCTTCTCCGACCCGCGCCAATAGGCTGCAGCGGTTCGCATTAATTTAAAGGCTGGAATGTGCTTAGTGGATGGAAGATGCGGACCGCGGCACAGATCGCTCCATACTGGATTGCCATCTCGACCTAAATTGTCATAGATCGTAAGTTCTGCGCCACCAACTTCAACACTGGCCTCATCGGCGGCTGGACCTTTAATGTCAATGAGTTCGCACTTGTAAGGCTCGTGAGCTAACTCTTTGAGAGCCTCACCATGTGTTGTAACGCGACGTTTGAAACGTTGACCTTCTTTAATAATCTTGCGCATTGCACTTTCAATTTTCACTAAATCATCGGGGTTGAAAGTCTGCGTCGGTTCAAAGTCATAATAAAAACCATCTTTAATTGGAGGTCCGATACCAAGGCGAGTGTTCGCGTAAATCTCTTGCACGGCTTGGGCCATGACGTGTGCCGTTGAGTGGCGCAAAACCATCAACCCGTCTGGGGATGAAATTGAAACCCCTTCGACCGAATCCCCTGCAGCTAGATCGCTCCACAAATCTTTAAGCACTCCGTTAACGCGAGCAACGACAATATCTTTATTCTCGGCAAAGAGATTGGTAGGGCGAGTATCGGCATCTACGATGCGCGCCTGACCATCTACCGTGATATCAATCGTGGACATATGGCTAGCCTACCGAATGAAGTACGGCCATCGCATGAATTTCATCGTTGAAGGCGTGTGAGACCGCTAATTCCTCCCCATTTATCGATGCAATCGGTTGGGCAATTCGTAGACTGCTGAGTAAAAATCCACTGGCAATATCCTTCAAACGAGAAACTGGAATGCTCTCGACATCAACGCCGCAGTTTTCGATCACTAAATCCCGCATAATCCCAGGTAAAACCCCATCAGAGGTTGGAGGCGTTAACCATCTACCGTCGATCAATAACGCGAGATTTGATACTGCGCCTTCACAAATCCGGTCCTCGGTATTGACCACTATCGCCTCATCGAAGCCGAGAATTTTCGCCTCCTCAATAATGGCGATTCGGTGTTCGTAGGGATAACTTTTAATACTCTCACCATTACTAATGAGTGCATCGGGATGTAATCGAACTCGGGCCGGAGTCGTTAAAGGGTGATACGGCAAATGAACTGCCGCCCACTGGCCATTTGTATCAAATGAGATTCGCAGTAAGCCATCGGGCGCCGGCTCGTTCACTAACAGCGCATTGACTGCTGATACAACTAAAGCGTTATCAGGCAATGGCACATTGGCAATTGCCGCACTTTTATGTGCCCGAACCAAGTGACGATTAAAAGCATATGGAAGGCCCATAACCGTTCTTATGGTTTCAAAAATCCCCGCACCGACCAACCAACCAGTCGGTGTGCAAGGGGCGGTTTCGATATCGACTAAATCGCCATTGAAAACTATTTTCATGAAAGCGCTCCTCCGGCGATTGAGATCAAATTGCGCGCCTTGAGTTGAGTCTCTTCCCACTCGCCTAATGGATCACTTCCCCACGTAATCCCCGCACCGGTTCCAAAATGCAACGCATCATCTTTAAAGAAGATCCGTATAGCAACAGAGAGTTCGCA
>CAILBF010000178.1 GCA_903832395.1 uncultured Actinomycetes bacterium
AGATCCTTCAGGTGTATGAATTCGTGCATTCGCTAGCAAATTCGTAATCACTTGATAGATACGATCTGAGTCTCCGAGTGTGTAGAGCTCACTAGGCATTTCAACAGTTATTGGATGCTGTGGGCCAGCAGCTGCAGCTGATGCCACGGCCTCTTCAATAATGCGGACCAGATTTACTGGACGTGACTCCATCTGTCGAGATTGGTCCAGGCGGGCAAGTAATAATAAATCCTCAACTAGTGCACCCATGCGTATTGATTCTTTTTCAATACGCCCCAAGAGCTCTTTAGTTTTCTCACCCTCAGGCACTGCCCCTTGGCGATGTAGTTCAGCAAAACCACGGATGGCAGTTAAAGGTGTACGTAATTCGTGACTTGCATCGGCGACGAAGCGACGTAATTTGTCTTCGCTTTCACTTCGAACCGCGAAAGACTCCTCGATACGACCGAGCATCGCATTCAACGAGGTACTCAAGCGCCCTACTTCAGTTCCAGGTTCAAAATTATCTAAACGTGCAGAGAGATCTCCAGCCGCGATTTTCTCAGCGGTGACTTCTACATCTTCGAGCGGTCTCATACTTAGTTTAATTACTTGACGTGCAGCAAAACCAATGAGTAAAAGAACTAAGAAGCCAATAAATAAAAATACACTTCCGATGCGATGCGTGGTCTTGTTAAAATCATTGAGGGATTGGGCGACCACCACCGATCCCACTGCCGAGGGAAGAACGCGTGTTATGACACGAAAATCAGCACCAGGTGCGGCAAGCGTGAATGGTTTATTTCCAAATGCGGCGACTTGGCTGGGCAAAAGCCCCCTGATGTAATCGGCAATTCTGCTGGCGCCTAAGTCGCCCCCAATGCCTCCGACAAGTACGCCTTTGGCATCTAAAACGCTAACCGAGATGGATGTTGGGACGCGATTGAGAGGTGTCATTCGAGTGCGCGGGGCAGGCGAAGTTTCGCCGCTCTCTCCTGTGTTTGGGCTCGAATCTGAATCATTCGCAATTCCAGCATTGTTAACTCGATTTGCCGTCCCACCAATTACGCTATTTAACTGATCATCGACTTGGCTAATCAAATAATTACGGAGTAAAAACTGTGAAGTAATACCAGCACCAATAAAACCGAAAGCAGAGAGAATAAGTACGCCAATTGTCAAACGGTTACGTAAAGACCAATTTCGAAGTGGCGATTTCATTGTCTACTTAGGCGGCATTCGCAAGCGATAGCCGACTCCGCGCACGGTATGAATCAGAGGTGGGTCAAAAGAATCAACTTTTTTGCGAAGGTATGAAATGTAAGTCTCTACAATTCCAGCGTCTCCACGAAAGTCGTACTGCCATACGTGATCCAAAATCTGTGACTTTGAAACAACACGATCCGCGTTAATGATTAAGTAGCGCAGTAGTGCAAACTCGGTTGGTGACAAATCAAGAATGTTGCCAGCTCGACGAACTTCATGTGTCGCCTCGTCTAATTCAAGATCGGCAAAGCGCATTCTTTCATCGTCAATTTCAATCTCAGTTACTCCGGTGCGACGCAGTAGCGCCCGCAAACGAGCAACTAACTCTTCAAGCGAGAATGGCTTTGTCATGTAATCATCGCCACCAAGAGTTAAACCTTTGACTTTATCTTCCATTCCATCTTTAGCCGTTAAGAAAAGAACTCCCGTATTCACGCCCTCATTGCGGATTGCTTTGCACACTTCAAAACCATCAAGGTCGGGCAACATGACATCTAAAACCATCGCATGTGGTCTGAACTCTTCAGCCATAGTTAGTGCCTGTGCGCCATTGGCAGCGGTACGAACATCAAAACCAACAAAGCGAAGACTGGTTGAAATAAGTTCACTGATACTGGATTCATCGTCAACAACGAGGATGCGTTGCATGGTCTTTTCGGCAGTTGTGGTCATGGCCCAACAATGCTCCCATGGACTGGGAGATTCCTGAGAATTGCCAGAAAACTAAGCGCGGGTTTGGGGCCGGCTACGCCTTGACTGAGCGCAGAAGCACTTGAGCGACATCTAGTACCTCGACCTCGGACTGACGAGCAGTCATTCCATCCGTCGTCATCACGCGACAGAAGGGACAGGCAACGGCCAACTCTTGAGCCCCAGTGGCAATGGCTTCATCGACGCGGTTGAGGTTGATCTGGCTACCCAGCTTCTCTTCCATCCACATGCGACCGCCACCAGCGCCGCAACAAAATGATCTCTCTTTATTTCGTGGCATCTCAGTGATTTGCGCACCTGTTGCCTCTAATAATTCACGAGGTGGTTGATAAATTTCATTATGACGGCCCAAGTAGCAAGGGTCATGGTACGTCATCGCAGTGTGACTCATCTTGATTGGTAACAATTTCTTGTCACGAAGTAGTTGATTGAGTAACTGCGTATGGTGCAACATCTCTAACTCAAAACCACTTTGAGCATAATCGCGCCCGATAGTTGTGAAGCAATGCGGACAGGTAACAACAACTTTCTTTGTACCCTTCGTGCGCTCAGCAAATACCTCTTTGAAAGTCTCAATATTTTCAGCGGCCAAAATTTGATACAGGAACTCATTTCCTGCGCGACGAGCAGGATCTCCCGTACAAGTTTCCTTCTTACCAAGAACTGCAAAGTTAACGCCTGCCATATGTAGAAGTTCCGCTACCGCCTTTGTAGTTTTCTTCGCGCGCTCGTCATATGCACCAGCACAGCCAACCCAGAATAAATATTCAACGTCGTCAGGCAATGTTCCCTCAACTACACGAATTGGGAAATCACACTCGGCAATCCACGCTTCACGGTCATTCTTATTTGCACCCCACGGGTTGCCAGTTTGTTCAAGGTTACGGAAAGTTCCACCAAGTTCGGCCGGGAAATTAGACTCAACTAGAACTTGGAACCTGCGCATGTTGACGATGTGATCAATATGTTCAATATCTACCGGGCACTCATTA
>CAILBF010000179.1 GCA_903832395.1 uncultured Actinomycetes bacterium
AGCAATTATGACTGCTCGTGAACCTTGTGGAATGTGTGCATGAATACCAAAAATCGGTAAATCTTGCTCCATCATCAGGAGAAGTTGACCGATAGTGCTGATTACAATTGTTCCAAGTAGTGCACCCCAAAGACTCGCACTTCCGCCAATAATAAGCATCGAAAGCGTAAGAAATGTAAATTCTAGATAGTAATCCTGCACTTGAAAAGTTCCAGCAACGTGGACATACATACCGCCAGAGAGTCCGGCCAGAAAACCTGAAAGTGTAAAGGCAATTAGTCGCACTCTATAAATGTTGATTCCGAGAGCCGGGGCCGCCATCGCATCTTCTCTTGTGGCGATAAGTGTCCTACCCAGGCTCGATATATTAAAGAGATACACAATGATTATCGCCAAGACAGCTAGTAATAACAGAATGTAAGTATTGGAAATCGTCGGAACCGCTGGCAATGCCTGGGAACCTGGCCCAATCCTTTTATTATTAAAAAATACGTTGTACGTCACGCCAAGGAGAGCAAAAGTTGCAATGCCTGCCGAAAGTCCACTTAGTCGCATCAGCAAACTTCCAGTGAGTGCTGCAAAGAGGCCACTAACGATGGCCGAAATGAGAAGCGCCAAGTAAATATTTGAGTGCAATGGAACGAGTGCCTGCCAGAGTTGGTTCATCGCCAGGGCGTGACCCTTAATGTTTATTGGAGCAGTCAACATTCCAGATATATAGGAACCGATCAGAGCGAATGAACCGTGACCAAACGAGAGGACACCAGAGTTACCAACAAAAACTTGAAGTGCCAATACCATCATAAAATAACAGAGCGTAAATTGCGTTATCAATTGCAAGCTAGCCGAACTTCGACCCACAAAAAAGGTCAACGCTGAAATAATAATTATTGGTCCAAAAAGATTTTGGAAAGAGAACTTCGTTACTCCGCCATGTCGCATTAAACGCGCTCCAATTCAGAACCTTTACTTAAGAGGCCTCCGGGACGGACTAGCAAAATTATGAGAACCGTGATGAACAACCAGGTATAGGAATAAACACGTCCATTCCCGAGTACAGTATTAAGCGCGCTAAGAATAACCCCGACTATGAAGCCACCAAGGGCGGCACCACGCAGTGAAGAAATCCCACCAATCACGATTCCCACTAATGCAAGAATCGTTATATTTTGCCCATAATATGGATTTACTACGGGATTCTGGATCACTAAAATAAAAGCTACGAATGACGCAAGGACCCCGCTGAGTACAAACGCTGCGGTGATCAGTCGGTTAGAACGAACACCTAATAGCCGTGCAGTCCTAAAATCGGCCGATGCGGCACGAAGTTGTAAGCCTAAAGAGGTGCGCTCTACGAGGTAACCCATGGCAAGCAATATCACGACTGCCAAAATGATTGTTATAACACTTGAAATAGTAATTGATAGGCCAGCAAATTTAACAACGCCAGAAAGCGAAGGTGCGACTACAGCAGATTTAGGCAGTGCCCCAAAAGTGAATTCATATACTCGCTGGAGAACAGTCGATAAACCGAAAGAAGCAACTAACATAATTGCGGGACTCACGCCTCGCAGGCGACGATAAATGGCAAACTCCATAATCAATGCCACAAGAGCCGTAACGAATATTGTCAACACTAAACTTAAAAGAAGTGGAAATTGCGTTGTTAACACTAAAGTGTAAGCCGCGATAGTAATCAACTCACCGTGTGCGAAGTTAACTAATCGCATGACACCAAATACAAGTCCTAGGCCCAAAGCGGCCAACGAATATAGACCGCCTAGACTAATTGCATCAAGTATTGATTGAATCACTTAGTCACCTGCTCCAAAATATGAGCGGTTCAACGAATCCGTATTCGTTGCATCCGCAGGCGTTAATCGTGACTGAACCTTGCCATCACGAATCACAATTGTTTCATCGGCAAATGAAGTAACAAGATTAGCTCGCTGTTCGACGATTACAACTGCTGTTCCCATGTGGATGATTTCTCTTAGCCGTTCAAATACATCTGCTATAACTGTTGGGGCTAAACCCAAACTAGGTTCATCAAGTAAGAGAACTTTTGGTTCAGAAATGAGCGCTCTAGCGATTGCTAATTGCTGTTGTTGCCCGCCGCTGAGCATCCCGGCTTGATGATGTTCATGCGTGGACAAGACGGGAAATAGTTCGTGCATTCTCTCTACTGCCTCGTGTGAGCCTTTTTTATCGCGGCGCCCGGTCAAGCCAAGTGAAAGATTTTCCTTTACGCTCAAACCACTAAATATTTGACGCCCCTCGGGCACTAGTGAAAGTCCACGTCGGACAATGTCTTCAGGGCGCATACCGAAAATACTCGTGCCATCCAATTTAATTGATCCCGCTTTTGGGGAGATCGCACCTGCGATAGTGAGTAGGAGGGTGGATTTTCCAACACCGTTAGGTCCAACGATTCCAATCGATTTTCCCGGTTCCAAAGAGAAAGAGACATCGGAGATAACCTGTACCTTGCCGTAGCCCGCTACTAAATTAGAAATCTCCAACAATGCCATTAGTGCACTCCTGCATTGCCTAGATATGCAGATTTAACTTCTTCGTGCTTGAGAGCCTCATGAGGGTCACCGTCAAAAATTAGAGTTCCAGTTGCCAGAACAATAACGCGACTACAAGCATCGGTTACTAATTTTACATTGTGCTCAACCAATAACATGCCGCAGCCAATATTCTTGGTCACAGATTCAAGAGCATGGATTAGGCGGGGTGCCTCATCTTCATTCAAGCCGGCCGCAGGTTCATCCATAATTAAATATTCCGGGTGAGCCGCCACCGCACGAGCTAATCCGACCAGGCGGGCATTTCCGTGAGAAATACTTTCTGCTTGGTAGGGAGAGAGTTTTTCAATTCCAAGAATTTCCAAAATGCTTTGGGTGCGTTCTTTAGCTACTTTTGCGGAATTACCGAGACCGATCGCACCAAGTGCAACATTTTCTGCGACTGTAAGTTTGCTAAATAGCCGACCCGACTGAAAAGTTCTAGCCACACCGAGTTTTGCTCTAGCACTTGGACTTAATCCATCTAACGGGTGGCCATCGATAGTAACCGTGCCACCATCTTGTTTTTCATATCCAGCCAAAATATTGATGAATGTAGATTTTCCTGCGCCGTTCGGACCCAAAAGACCAACTACTTCACCAGGGTTGATAGTTATCGAAACGTTGTCCAGAACCCGAAGAGCGCCGAAAGACTTACTTACTTGATCAGCTTGAAAAGCTTTTTTATTCAAGTTTTTTCTACTCCTTCAGGTATTGCTTCGGGAAATCTGAATTTAACTTAGTGCCTACATAGTAATGGAGGTGTGCGACTAGTCGCCACACACCTCCACAACGATATGAGTTTCTAATTAATATTTTTACTCAATAAGAATTAGAAGGTTGGCTTTACTGCAGCTGCGTACTTAACGAGCTTGTGGACTCCAGCGGTAGTCTTGATTATCGCCATTGGACGAGTCACATTAACGTGAAGTGCTGCAGTGAAAGAAGTTGCTCCAGCGGTTAATTTTTCATTGCTGAACTTGTTCAATTGAGCTGATAGCGCTTTGCCATCAAAAGAGCCTGCACGCTTTGCAGCAAGTGCAAACGCCTCGATTGATGAAGCACCTGTGATTAGACCGGATGTAGCCGCAGCTGATCCAGTTGCAGCCTTGAAGGCAGCCAAGATGCTGCGAACCTTTGGATTGTAGTCATCACCAAATACTGATGCATAAGTAACGTCATAGAAGTTTGAGAGGTTAGGTACCGCTCCAGCCCAGAAAGCTCCATCCATGCCGAAACCAGAAATTACTGGTGTGTTTAATCCGCCTGTGCGAATTGCTGCGAGAGCTTCTGCGCCACCACCTGGGTAAGAGCAAAGAGCAATCACACCAGATGCGTCAGTCTTTGCTGCAGCAACCTGCGCTGTAACTGGCTTATCGAGTGATCCAGCTTGAGTTTGGTTGAATTCTTGAATTGACTTAACTGTTCCACCAAGTTCTTTATAACGCTTTGCAAATGCATCGCATTGGCTCGTGGTGTAAGCAATAGACATATCTTTAAACAGGGTCGCAGTCTTGCCTAATTTTGCATATGCATATTCAGCCATGATTGCTGCTTCACCGGGAACTGCGGAGCCCATTGAGTAACCGAGATTCTCACCATTGTCTGGACCCATTGCAGTTGAACCTACGCAAGGAGCAATAACTAGAACTCCAGCTTTTTCGCCAACCTGTTCGGACTTTAGATTAATATCTGCATCACAAGTAACAAGAAGCAATTTTGCTCCCTCTGCGACAAACTGTGTTGCAATTTGCTGTGCCTTATCTGGGTTAGTTCCAGTGTCGACAGACTTTAGAACCAATTTACAACCGTTAACGCCACCAGTTTTGTTGATTCGATCAACTGCAATTTTTGCGGTGGTAAGTGCTGGTCCATCAAATGGAGCCATGAATCCTGTTGATGCCATGGCGGCACCGATAAGAATTGGCTTCGCGCAAGCTGCATTTGCAGTTGTCGCGGATGTTACTGAAATTCCAGTCAAAGCAAGTGCAGCTGCTGCAACACTTACCAATATCTTTTTGGAAAACTTCATGCTTCTCTCCTTAAGGGTTTATTCCGCCTTCTGGTCGCCAAGGCTTTTGGCGTCAGAAACGAATGGTTAATAATGTCGTATTTTTGACTATCGTCAAGAGCATTTTGGAGTAACTTTTAGGTAACTTTTCACTTCAATTCAGACTAATTGCCTAGCTAGGCATGAAGCGTCCGCCATTAACATCAAGCACGGCGCCTGTGATGTAGGAGGATTCGTTACTTGCTAAAAATAGAACAGGGTCAACACACTCTCGAAGTTCGGGCATCCGACCTAGGGGTATACCGCTGAGTACTTCTTCTCGCTCGGCCGCGGAGAGTTTTTCAAACATCCCAGTTAAACGATCGGTAAGAAATAGTCCTGGGGCTATTGCATTAATTCGAATATTATCCAGGCCGACCTCTTTTGCTAATCGACGAGTAAGACCAAGAATTGCCGCTTTCGCTGTTGCATATGGAACGCCAGTTACTGGGCTCGCACTTCGCCCGCCGATTGATGAAAAAGTTACGATTGATCCGCCACCTTTTTTCTTCATAAAAGGTATGACGGCGCGAGCGCAGTAATAAGTACCTTTGACATTAACGTCGATAACTAAATCAAGATCATCGTCAGAAATATCATCCATATCGCGCGGAGTGCCGAGAGAACCTCCGGCTGCGGCAATCAAGATGTCGATTCCAGATAAAGAATCTGCGAGTTCGCCAACGGCTTTAGTTACGGCCTTGCCATCTCTGACATCCACAGCGCGGCCATCTGCAGTAATTCCTAGTGAACGCAGATTTGTAACGAGCTCAGCGATGGCATCACTATTTGTATCTAAAATGGCGATGGAGCCACCCTGATGTCCAGCGGCATGAGCAATTGCAGCGCCTAATCCGCCTGCCCCGCCGGTAATAAGGAGAACCTTTCCAGCAAAACGATTATTGGTCATCAGATTTTCTCCTGTTTTAGGTATCGCCTCTTAGCCTGCTTTGCGCTAGCGTACCCCAAGGTTCGTGTTGCATCCGTGACGACGGTCAAAAAATCGGCATACCAAATGCTGATACCTAGAGGGGTAGTTCATGAAGATTCTTTCCATTGGTGGCGGCGCAGCCGGTCTTTACTTCGGAATTTTAATGAAGAAGCTTGACCCAAACCATGAGATCACAATTCTTGAACGTAACCGCCCATATGACACATTCGGCTGGGGCGTCGTTTTCTCAGATCAGACGTTGAGCAACTTTGTGCGTGCAGATGAACCAACCGCTCGTACAATTCTGCAATCGTTTAACCACTGGGATGACATAGATGTTCGAATTAATAACTCCAGCATTATTTCAGGCGGTCATGGCTTCTGCGGAATTGGCCGAAAGCGACTTCTGAATATCCTGCAAGAGCGGGCCGAGGCTTTAGGCGTGAAATTAGTCTTTGAAGCCGATATCAAGGACGATCAAGAAGCGGCCCGAGAATATGGGGCTGATTTAGTTATTGCCGCGGATGGTTTGAACAGCGCAATCCGCACGCGCTATGAGAGTACTTTCAAGCCCGATATTGATACGCGAAAGTGCCGCTTTGTGTGGCTGGGAACTAAAAAACTATTTAAAGATTTCACATTTATTTTTGAAAATACTGAATTTGGTTGGTTCCAAGCTCATATTTATCAATTTGATGGAGACACATCAACATTTATCGTTGAAACTCCAGAAGATGTTTGGTTGCGAGCTGGCATCGATCAAATGTCCCAAGAAGAGTCGATCGCATTTTGTGAGAAGTTATTTGCTAAGCATTTAGATGGCGCCGAACTCATGAGCAATGCAGCACATTTACGTGGATCGGCTAACTGGATTAAGTTCCCACGAGTCATCTGTGAAAATTGGGTCAAGTGGAACGCAATCGACGGGCGAGAGGTCCCTGTTGTTTTGATGGGCGATGCCGCACATACCGCGCATTTCTCCATTGGTTCCGGAACGAAATTAGCGATGGAAGATGCGATCGAGCTTGCTAACTCATTTGCTAACAGCCAAACCGGTGATATGCATGAGATTTTGGCCTCTTATCAAGAGACCCGTGCCATTGAGGTACTTAAGATTCAAAACGCTGCCCGTAACGCGATGGAGTGGTTTGAAGAGACTGGTCGCTATACGAATATGCCTCCAGAGCAGTTCAATTTCTCACTTTTAACGCGTAGTCAGAGAATTTCACACGATAACTTGCGAGTTCGCGATGCAGATTACATTGATAACTATGACAAATGGTTTGCCGCCAAAGCCTTTGCCGATGCCGGTGTTGCATTGCCAACTAATGTTGAAAACATTCCCCCAATGTTTACACCATTTAAAGTCCGTGATGTCGTTTTGAAAAACCGTGTAGTTGTATCTCCTATGGCTCAGTATTCATCCATCGATGGTTTAGCTGCCGACTATCACTTAGTTCACTTAGGTGCGCGTGCAATGGGTGGCGCAGCAATGGTCTTTACCGAGATGACCTGTGTTAGTGCCGATGCACGTATTACTCCAGGCTGCCCAGGTCTCTATAAGCCCGAGCACACAGCCGGATGGAAGCGAATCGTTGATTTCGTTCATACAAATACTGATGCAAAAATTGCTGTTCAGATTGGTCACGCCGGAGCAAAGGGTGCAACCAAACTTGCTTGGGAG